>CALDPJ010000275.1 GCA_937911795.1 uncultured Flavobacteriales bacterium
GTGGCTGGGTCATAACTTAAATTTTCGGTATTTTACCGGCTAATTTTAAGTCATCCCAATGATCCCTGAAGAATTGCTTATAAAATATGACGGTCGGAAAGTATTTTATGCAAAAGGTTCCTATCTTTTTCAAGAGCACAAAAATGCGCTGTACTATTTTCAGGTAGTATCGGGCGAGGTGAAGATGTGCAACTTCAATGAAGATGGGAGGGAGTTCATCCAGGGAATTTTCACCGAAAATGACAGTTTTGGCGAACCTCCATTACTAAACGGAAAGCTGTATTTGACCAATGCGATTGCGTTGAGTGACTCGGAAGTGTGGCTTGTGCCAAAGGATAATTTCGTGAAAATGCTCACCGAAAACCTCGATGAGGTGACGTGGTGGATGCGCAGCGACAGCAAAATCACCTACATCAAGGAATTTGGCCGCAACCCGCGCTACCTGCCTTCGGTGAAGTTCGACACAAACAAAATAGAACTCACCAGCGACCTCGCCTACGCAATGAAAAAAGGCGATATCATCATCATGGCAACCCCATCGGCATTTGTGTACGACCTCTTTAAAGATTTCGACTGCACGGGCTACGAGGACAAAATCATCGTGTCGGCCATCAAAGGAATCATTGCGGCGTACCACTCGATTCCCGCTCGCTATTTTCACAAACAATTCAACGTGCCCTACGATTCGATAGCGATGATTAGCGGGCCCTGCCACGCCGAAGAAGTTGCTATGGAGCGGCTTTCGTACCTGACCATAGCCTGCAAAGACCTCGATAAAGCAGAAATTGTAGCCAAAATCCTCGCCACACGCTACATTCATACGACTACTTCGGACGACCTTTTCGGCACCGAACTGTCGGCGGTGATGAAAAATATTTTTGCCGTGGCCAGCGGAATCTGCCACGGCCTCGGTTACGGAGACAATTTTCAGGCGGTACTCATGTCCAATTCCATTCTCGAAATTGAACGCTTTGTAGATGCCGTGAGTCCGATTCACCGCGATGTGAAAACCTCAGCTTATCTCGGTGATTTACTCGTTACAGGGTATTCTCAGTTCAGCCGCAACCGCAACTTCGGAAGTATGATTGGAAAAGGTTATTCGGTAAAATCGGCCATGTTGGAAATGAATATGGTGGCCGAAGGTTATTACGCGGCAAAATCGATCATCGCCATGAACGCAAAATTCAATGTTGACCTGCCGATTTGCGAAGCGGTTTACAACATCGTCTACGACAACATCGCCCCGGCAATCGAAATGAGCATCCTTTCGGACAAGCTCATCTGAGCACCGAAAGTATGGGCAACGCCGTCAAAAACATTAGCTTTGCGGGACAAACAAATGCCCGATATGCCTGAAAAGTTGCCCAATGTAACGCTGCTGGATTGCACCCTTCGCGACGGAGGTTATTATACCAACTGGGATTTTCCGCACGACCTTGTAGATACTTATTTCAACTCGTTCAACGCGCTGCCCGTCAGCCATCTTGAAATCGGTTACCGCAGCAACCCGATGCAGCAATACCTCGGCGAATATTTTTATTGTCCGGAGTACGTGCTTCGCAACGCGCGGCAAAAATCGGAGAAAAAGCTGGCCATCATTCTCAACGAAAAAGATGTGCGCGCTGCAGATGTTCCGCAATTGCTAGGACCGTGTACAGAATTTATTGACCTGGTGCGCATGGCCGTTGATCCGTCCAATCTGAAACGCGCTGTTGAACTCGCGGAAGCCGTTAAAAAACTCGGATTCGAAGTTGCTTTTAACGTCATGTACATGTCGACCTGGAAAGAACGCACCGCATTTCTGAACGAACTCAGCGCGGTAAACGATGTGGCCGATTATTTCTACCTCGTCGATTCATTTGGCGGCGTTTACCCGAACGATGTCACCGAAACCATCCAAATGGTACGCGAACAGGTTACCGTACCGCTCGGATTTCACGGGCACAACAACCTCGAAATGGGTTTGATCAACACCCTTACCGCCATTGAGAACGGGGCGTCGATTGTGGATGCCACGATCACCGGAATGGGGCGCGGAGCGGGGAATTTAAAAACGGAATTGCTGCTCACTGCCCTCAACTCACAATACGGGCTGGAAGTCAACTTCAACCGGCTCAGCGCGGTGGTGGATGGATTTGAAGAGCTGCAGCAACACTACGGCTGGGGAACCAATTTGCCGTACATGGTTTCCGGCGCGAATTCACTTCCACAGAAAGACGTTATGGAATGGGTGTCGAAAAGATATTACTCGTTCAACAGCATCATACGGGCCCTTCAAAATCAAAAAGAAGGCGTGAAAGACAACCGTCGGCTGCCGATGTTTGAGCCTGCCCAATCATTCAAAAAAGCGATCATTGTGGGTGGTGGACCGACTGCCAGTATGCACGCTGCGGCGATCAAGGCGTTGGTGGATGCAGATGATCAAACCTGTGTGATTCACTCCAGTTCGCGGAATTCGGGAAAATACCTCGATCTCACAGCACCACAGTATTACGCGTTGGTGGGGAGCGAAGGACACCGGCTCGAAAAATTATTCAGCGGATTCGGAGATTTCACCGGACAATGTTTGCTGCCTCCTTTTCCGAGGAAAATGGGAACCTACATCCCGGAGAAAGTATCCGGACAAACTTTTGAGTTGCCCGGCATTTCATCCACCGATCTTCCTGGTGATTCCTCGACGGTGATCGCGATTGAAACTGCTTTGAAACTAGGCACCGAAACCATTTACCTCACCGGATACGACGGCTATACAGATACCGTAATCGGCGAAAAAGAACAGGCGCTTTTCCTTGAAAACAACGCGATTTTTGAACATTATGCGCAACAGGGAATCGATTTACACGCCATCACGCCCACGAAATACAATGCGCTGAAAGTGCAGTCACTTTACGGAATGTTGTCATGAGTGCTTCGTTTGTCATCGTTATTCCGGCGCGGCTGCAATCTACCCGCTTGCCCGAAAAACCACTCATCGATCTGGGTGGAAAATCAATGATTCAGCGGACTTATGAGCAATGTACCAAAGCGGTTCCGGCCGAAAAAGTATTCGTGGCAACAGACTCGGATCAGATTTATGATCACTGCAACGAACGCGGCATGAACGTGCTCATGACATCGGAAGATTGCTTCACCGGTACCGACCGGGTTGCCGAAGTAGCCGGACAAATCGAAGCAGATTACTACGTGAATGTCCAGGGCGACGAGCCGTTGTTCAATCCGGAAGATATCCGGAAAACACTGGCGGTGATGGACGAATATCCCGGTGAGATCATCAACGGATACACCGGCATCGCGCGGGAAGAAGATTACCGCAGCGCATCAGTACCGAAGGTTGTTTTGCGACCCGACGGAAGATTGCTGTACATGTCGCGCAGTGCCATTCCCGGAAATAAAAACGGTGAATTCAGGCAGGCCAACCGACAGGTTTGCATTTATGCTTTTCCCAAAAAAGCGCTGTTGGAATTCGCCTCGCGATCGATGAAAACACCCCTGGAAGAACAAGAGGATATTGAAATCCTCCGCTTTCTGGAATTGGGCTACGAAGTACGCATGGTGAGACTCTCTTCGGATTCGATTGCGGTTGATCATCCCGAAGATGCCGAACGCGTTCGCGAAGTATTAAAAAGCGCAGAATCATGATCAATCACCCGCAGCTTTGGAATAAATACGATGTCCTTTTCTGGGATTTCGACGGTGTGATTCTGGATTCGATGAACGTGCGCGACAAAGGGTTTGAATTGGTACTCGCTGATTTTCCAGAAGAACAAGTACAGCAATTGCTCGACTATCACCGGAAAAACGGCGGACTTTCGCGCTACGTGAAGTTCAGATATTTCTACGAAGAAATTCGGGGTGAATCGCTGAGCGACGAACGATTGCAGGAACTGGCGAACCGTTTTTCGGAGATTATGCTCAATGAACTCGGCAGTAAAAACCTG
>CALDPJ010000276.1 GCA_937911795.1 uncultured Flavobacteriales bacterium
CTTATTCTGAGCAGAGATAAAGCCGGGCTGGCCATTCTGTTTTTTATGCCGGTGATTCTGATCTTCATCATGACGGTAATCCAGGATTCGGCCTACAACACAATCAGCCAGAACAGCCTGCCCATTGTTTTTGTAGACAACGACCGCGATTCACTCGGTTCTTCAATTTATCAAGGACTCAACAACAATCCGCTCAGCGAGCTGGTCACTGAAGATAAAGGGAAACCTTTTGACGCCGCAAGTGCCAAGCAGGCCGTGTCGGAAGGTCGGTTTTTGCTGGCTGTAATTATTCCCGAAGGTGCATCGGCGGCCATCCGCAACAGCATTTCAAAAAACATCGACAACGCCCTCAGCGATGAACCCGGCGTTTACGCACCCACGGATTCGGTAGAAGTATTGGTGTATGTAGATCCGGCCGCACAACAGGCGTTCATCAGTACCATTTCGGCTACGCTCCGCCAGTTCATCTCCGAAATGAAAACCAAACTCATTTTCGAAACCTTTGCTATTCAACTCACCGAGCTCTTGCCGGGCGGAGACGAACCGGTTTTCAGCAACGAAGAGGTGGTGGTATTCCGGCAGGAATATGCCATGCAGGATGAGGTAGCGATTTTTCCCAACTCTGTTCAGCACAACGTTCCGGCGTGGACAATTTTTGCGATGTTCTTCATCACCATTCCACTCGCGGTTAGTCTTATCCGCGAAAAGGCCGAAGGCAGTATGATTCGTCTGAAAACTTTGCCGGGCAGCTACCTCGATGTGCTCACCGGAAAATTCGTTGTGTTTTTTGTGGTTTGCAACATCCAGTTTGTATTGATGATGATGGTTGGAATTCTGATTCTGCCGCTGGTCGGGTTGCCGGTCCTGAACCTTGGTGGAAATTTGGCTGCCGTGGCTGTAGTGGCGGTTGCCAATGCGTTTGCGGCCACTGCTTCGGGTTTGTTGCTGGGCACAATGAGCACGTCGCACCAGCAGGCATCAATTGGAGGTTCGGTGGCGGTGCTGATTCTCGCGGCCATCGGAGGAATATGGGTGCCGCCGTACGTGATGCCGAAAATGATGGAAACCATCAGCGGAATTTCACCGATGAACTGGGGACTGAACGCATTTTACGATATTTTCCTACGCGGTGGAGGAACATCAGATGTTCTGGCTGATTCCGGAAAGCTCGTTGTTTTCGGAGTAGCCATGATTGCAATTTCCTATTTCTATCAAAAATGGAGGAACGAATAATGCCCGCTTCACAGGCAGAAGTTGAACACGCGCTTGAAGAATTTGTACACGGCAACGTTTTGGCCAAAGGCGTGCAAATAGAACCCGAAACACTGCTGCGCGATATCGGTGTGGATTCTTATTCGGTCATCGAGATGGTGTTGTTTATCGAACGCCGTTTCGGAGTGGTGTTGCCCGAGGATCAACTTGTGCCCGAAAATCTGAAATCCGTACGGGCGCTGGCCGCATGTACGGTAAAAATGATGGCTTAAATGCACCGCATTCCTGCCAAAGCATATTTGTCCGGCGCCGATTATTTCAACCTGTTGGTGGAACGCAACCTCGGCAGACTTGGCTACTACGGAAACATCATTCACGTTGCGCTCGATCTGGACGGCTACATGAGCCTGAAAGAGTTGTCACAATTGTGTCAAAGTAAAGAGATGTTGCCATGGCTCAACGCATACGAGCTGAAGACTCCTTATCCGATGGCCGTACCCTACTGGAAGCGAGGACAGAAAGGCATTCCTCTTCCTATGTGCGAAGTGACAGAAACGGATTCGGTCATTCCCGAAGTTTTGCTCGAATTGGATCTGAAACCCGAGGCCGGGAAATTATTTCATCTTGCCCTTGTGCAGCGCAGTAACGGATTCACGCGGGTGGTACTTTCGGCCCATCACTCAATCATCGATAACCGCGGAATGCAGATGCTCGTGGATTTCATCGGTTCACCGGAAAACACCACGGATTTGGATATTTTCCCGGAACGGCAGGAGAAAGCATCCGTCGTGCAGCGAATGAAGGAATTCAACGAGGCGCGTCATTTTTTGATGGATGCCGATCAGAATGTTGCGGGTTTACTGAATGGACAAGCTCAACCAAATCTGAAGTCGCAGTACACGATGATCAACTTTTCGGAAGCAGAAACGCAGCGGATTGATGAAAACGGGGTGAAGGTCGGGGCACGTTTCGGCAACGGACCGTTTTATCTGGCATCGGCGGCGCGTGCGGTAAACGGAATTATGACCCAACGCGAAACGGCGGGTAAGATTATCTGGATTCCCGTTCCACAGAACCAGCGCATGCGCGGAGGAAAAGGAGCGTTGTTGTCGAACCAGATTTCGTTTATGTTTTACCGCATTCCTCACAAAAAACTGAGTTCCATACACGACGCGGTGCGTGAATTTTCGGAACAGATGGTGCAGCAGGTGCGGACGAAAATGCCGCAGTCATACGCCACGATGATGAACATCTTCCGGCGCTTGCCACTGGCCACGTACAACTTTTTCATGAAGCTACCGACGAAAGGCGTGGTCACGACTTTTTCTTTTTCCGATCTCGGCGATTCACTTCCCGATACCGATGTGTTTTTGCAACGACGGATTCTCGATGTGCACCATTATCCACCAAACCCCGTTCCGCCGGGATTCACGGTCGTGTTTATGCGTTTTCAGAACCGCCTGAGGGTGGTGGTGGGCAGCACCGAACAATCTATGAGTCCGGCCGAATTGGTTAATTTTGAAAAGCTTTTGCGCAGTGATTTACTGCAGGAATCTGCTTCATGAAAACCCGAAAACTCAATGCACAGGTCGCTGTAATCGGAGCCGGTTCAGCGGGAGTGGCCGCGGCGGTTGCTGCTGCCCGATCGGGCGTTGAAGTGGTGTTGGTAGAAAAACAATGCTTTCCCGGCGGGAGTGCCACGGCCGCCATGGTGGGAACCGTCTGCGGATTGTTTCTGAGCCATCCGGATGATACTCCGAAGTGGGCGGCCGGAGGTTTTATGAAATCCTTTGCCGAAGCACTCATGAAGAAAGGAGACACAGCGCCCGGGAAATTTTACGACCGGCTGCATTTTCTTCCCTATCCCGACAAAGCTTTCAGAATCGTCTGCAACCGCTTGCTGGCGGAGCACAAAATCACCTGTCTTTGGCATACTACAATCCGGTCGGTTCAGCACGAGGAGAGTAAAATCACTTCGCTCCGGCTGTTTGACGGTGAAGCGGAAATTGAACTCATGGCCGGTCAGGTGGTAGATTGCACCGGTGATTCATGGGTATCGCGCCTGGCGAATGAAGTCTGGGTGAACGGCGGTGAAAATCAGGCAGCTGCACGCGTTTTTAAATTGTGCGGATTGGCTGAAATGCCCGCCGATGCGATTCACTTTGCCTTGTCGCTCGCGTTGCGGCGCGGGGTGAATCAGGGGCAATTGGCACCCGAACTGGGGATGCTGAGCGTTGTGCCGGGCAGTTACCGCGATGGGTGTGCCTATTTTAAATTACCGTTGCCCGAAGCCGTGAGCAATGATCCGGCGCAACGTGCCGAAATGTTGCACAGTTCTGAACGTCAAGTGAAAGCCGTGGTGGCCTTTTTGCGCAACCACGTAAAATCTTTTGCAGACGTTGAGCTGGTGGAAATCGCACCTGAAGTTGGTTTTCGCACGGGTTACCGGCCGCAGGGTCGCGAAATGCTGACAGAAGAAATGGTGTTGGAAGCCTGGAAAATTCCCGAAGGAATTACCAACGGAGCATGGCCCGTAGAATATTGGAAACCGGGCGCCAATGCAGAAATGAAATTCTTTGATGACGGCGATTACTATCAGATTCCGGCAGGATGTCTGGAATCGGCACACGCCGGAAATCTTTATTTTGCCGGCCGGAATATTTCTGCCGAACCCCGTGCGCTGGCCAGTGCACGCGTAATGGGGATTTGCCTGCAAACGGGGTATGCTGCCGGCATGCTGGCCGCCGGTGCTGTTGCGGAAAGAAACAGAGCAGAAGTAATTGAACAGATTCGTGCGGAACTTGAATTGAAACGATGAACGTATATCAGATCATACGCGATGCAGCCGAAAAATGGCCCGAAGAACCGGCCATTTACGATGAATTTGGCGCAGTGACCTTTGCGGAATTGCTCCGCGAAACCGAACTGCTGAAGGACTGGCTCATTCAAGCTGGAGTGCAACCCGGCATGGGCATCGGAATGATGTGCCGGAACAGCCGGTTTTTTATTTACGGATTGTTTGCTGCAGTAGGTGCCGGTGGCGTGGTGTTGCCACTGTCGCACCAGATGAAAAAGGCCGAAATCGACGAAGTGGTGGACGCGACCCGATTGCACGTGATCCTCGACGATGAAAGCGGAGTAGATCCGATTTTGGGCCAACCGCTATTTTTCAGGAAGTACACGAACCTTGAGGCATTCCGGCTGCAGTTTTCGGGGCATTCATTTAACGAGCCATTGGCTGCACATTTAAAGGATCCGGTTTTTATCCGGTATTCGAGTGGTACCACGGGCGCGTCAAAAGGGGTGGTGATCGGACACCGCTCCGTATACGAACGCGTAGATGCCGCCAATCAATTGCTGCAGCTCCAACCCGGCGAAGTGGTGTTGTGGGTGCTTCCGATGGCTTTTCATTTTGTGGTTTCGATTGTGCTTTATCTGCGCGTGGGAGCGGCCATTGCAGTTTCGAAAGATTTTCTCGCCGAAACGATGATTCAATATGCCCGGCAGTACAATGCGACTTTGTTGTATGCTTCGCCGATGCACATCCGCATGCTGGCCAACCAACCAGGTACTGTAGATCTTCCGAAATTAAAAACAGTGATTTCCACCTCCACCGCCATTTCAGGTGAGGACATCCGCCGCTTTACCGATAAAACCGGAAAGGAAGTGAGTCAGGCCTATGGAATTATTGAAATCGGTTTGCCGATTGTGAATCACAAGAGCGCGGCCGAGCATCCCGAGGCCGTGGGTCATGCGTTGCCAGCGTACCGTGTTGGCATTCTGGATGATGATGGAAAAGAACTTCCTCCGGACAAAACGGGGCATCTAGCCATTGCGGGTCCGGGAATGTTTGATGGATATCTGAGTCCACCGTCCACGCGTGAAGAAATTTTAAACGGAGAGTGGTTTATGACCGGTGATCTGGCCACCAAAGCAGAAGACGGATTGATTACAATCAGGGGACGCGAAAAATCGATGATCAATGTTTCGGGGAATAAAGTTTTTCCGGAGGAAGTAGAACATGTATTGAACGCGCACCCTTCGGTAAAGATGAGCCGCGTGTTTGGTGGAAAACACCCGTTGCTGGGCGAGGTGGTTCAGGCCGAAATTGTGCCCGAAGGAGCAGTGCCGGAAGTAGAGGAGCTGATTGGTTTTTGTCGCGAGCGCCTGAGCACGTACAAAGTGCCGCAGCGGATTAAGTTGGTGGAGGAAATCGCTTTTACTGCTACCGGAAAAATAGTGCGATCGGGGAGATGACGTGAGAATATTAACTTTGAACTGTAAATCTTAAGAAATGTACTCATGATTAAATCTTTTCTTGTAACACTGTGCCTTATGACATCGGGTTTAATTTCTGTCGCTCAGGATGAACAGCGCGTCGCCGCAGCTA
The DNA here is from genome assembly GCA_937911795.1 of uncultured Flavobacteriales bacterium. Taxonomy (GTDB): domain Bacteria; phylum Bacteroidota; class Bacteroidia; order Flavobacteriales_D; family SKUL01; genus SKUL01. The sequence continues at coordinate 5,603 of CALDPJ010000276.1, forward strand.
CAGAAATTACATGGTTTGGTCTTGATCTTACCCAGGTAAATGTGGTAGCAGAAGTGAAGCCGGGTAAGGAAGTGGTGGATGTATACTTTGTCGGGTGGAACAACATTATAGCCAACGAACGAGATAAATACGATTTCGCAAAGACATTTAAAAAAGATCAGGTGCATTATGAAATCGGAATGGTTGGCGAGTTGAATCAACAAAGAGATCCGTCCACGGTGATTACTCAGCAACGCCATGAAATTTCGGAAGATGAGCTGGCAAAACATATTCAGACATACACAACCTCCGGTTCTGGTGTCGGACTGGTTTTCGTTGTGGAGAATTTTGATAAACCCAACGAAGAAGGAACCATATGGGTAACTTTTTTTGATATAGAATCGAAGCGAATTTTGCTGGCCAGAAAAATGAGTGGAAAAGCCGGTGGTTTTGGTTTCCGAAATTATTGGGCACGTACAGTGTACAATGTGCTTAATGATGCCCGCCGGCAATACCGTAAATGGGTGAAGCCTTGATCAGGGACTGAAAAATAGCCGCTTATAAATTATTATTTTTTTACATTGTCCGATTCAACTTAATGAAAATCGGATGAACCACCTTTTAATTGTACTGATATTCTTCTCCTCCGGCACCATTCTGACGGGCCAGGAATCTTCTGAAATCATCAATAACTTTTCTGTTGAAGTGTCTGATCCATATCGTTGGGTGGAGGAATATACCTATGTGGGACGTATTACAGAAGACGGTTTCTTGTATGATATAAAAAGGCTGAGTGAAGGAATTCTGGTCCGGAAATTTAAAGTTGAAAATACTCCTGCGTTTGTTGAAGAAAGATTAATAACCAATGTTCCGCCGTATTACGACATCAATGCTTTTATCGAAATCAACGGTAAATGGCAACTGTTTTATTCGGTTTTTGAAAAAGAATTCACCACAGAAAAATTGTTTGTGCGCGAACTGGATCTGAATGCTATGTCCTTTTTCGGTGAAGAAAAGTTGTTGGTGTCAATCGACGGCAAGCTGGCTGGTTCGCCATTTATGACTGTTGATATATACATGTTTGATATTAAGATGGGCGAAGTAAAAGGAGGGGTAATCGATAAATTTCAGATACTGCAATCGCACAACGAGGATAAGATTCTGGTACAATATAAAAGGGATCCGGAGTTTAACCGCAAATCAAAAATATTCTATGAAATGGGCATGGTGGTTTTCGACCCGAACCTGATTAAGTTGTGGGAGGCTGAGGTTGAGATGCCATACTCCGGTAAGAAAATGCGATTCAAAGATTATGCGGTGGACAGTGAAGGCAACGCCTTTATCCTGAGCCAGGTGTTCAACGACGATTCCGAGAAATTTTTCCTTAACGGAAAAATCAATTATAAGATGGAGCTGTTCAAAATTGACCACACCGGAACGCTCAGCGCTTATCCTATTGATATGCGCGGCTTTTGTGCCACCTCAATTGTTATGCTGGACAGCGGACAGGATTATATTTCCTGCCTGGGCTATTACAACGAACACGAGGCCTTTTGGAATGCTAACGGAACCATTTTGATCAATATTTCAAAAGATGGTGAAATCCGGGATTTTGTAACCAATGAATTCCCCGTGGAGGTATTGAATCAATATGAATCGGCCGGTACCGCTAAAAAGAACATCAAAAAGGAGAGCAAAAAACCCGAGCAGGTGGTGTTTGAAAATCTGAAATTACGGAATGTCGCTGTTCAGGAAGATGGCAGTTTACTGGTGGTCGGCGAGCAGTATGAATACAAAGAAAGATACATGAGTTCACACGATAAGTGGTACACCTACAATTACTATAATGATATTTTAGTGAGTAAGCTAAATTCCAGGGGTGAAGTAATGTGGAATAAAAAGTTGCCTAAGAGTCAGGTTGGAGGAGATGTAGGTAAAGGATCAATGGGTCTGAGCCATGCTTTCGCCAATGGCAATCATTACATTTTTTATATGGATCATTTAAACAACTCGCATTTACCCATCAATGAAGCCCCCGCTACGTATATGGAAAATGGTTTTGGCAAAGGTATGATCAGCGCCCATCTGATCAATGATAAAACCGGTGCTGTCAGTAAATTAAACATTGTTGATACCCGGAATGTAACGTTCAATCTGGCAGATAATCAAAGTCAATCCATAAAATTTTTCAGACCTCATAAAATTGTTAACATCGGCAACGAAAAATTTGTATTTGAATCCTATAAAAATGAGGGCGAGGGTGTTCTTATCGGGTTTGCCGTCAGTGATTAAGCTAAAATAATTACGGTGTTTGCCGTACATCAAATCCGGCAAACAACGCATTTCCCGAACAACAGTGTTACATTTTATGCCAGCCGGAAATGATTTTGTTTATTTTTGACCCAAACAACCTAAACCAAAACCAATGCGACTGAACATTTTATTTTTTGTGACTGTATTATCGTGTCTGGCATTTTCGGCAAATGCCCAGAAGCTGACTCAAAACGGAGATCTCACTTTCCTGAAAGGGCAGGATAAGGTGAACGTTCAATTTGAATACGACAATCTGATGGTTGGGAAAAAAACCGAAGCAGAGTATGTGGAGGAGAAAAAGGCCGAGCGTGAGAAAGAAGAAGGTATGGGTGCCGGCGAGAAATGGTACGACATGTGGATGAACGACCGCGAGCAGTTTTACGAGCCAAAATTTATTGAACTGTTGAATGACGCGACAAAAGGTATAGAATTCGGCGATTTCCCGGAGGCGACTTACACATTGACTTTCAAAGTTACACGTCTCGAGCCGGGCTGGAACATTGGTATTTCAAGAGCTCCCGCGCAAATAGATGGCATAGCGAATTTTTCAGAAACGGGAAATTCGGATCCTTTGGCAAGTGTTACCATTCTTAAAGCTCCGGGAGCCCAGGCAATGGGTTACGATTTCGACATTTCAGCACGTGTAAAAGAGGCATTTGCCATTTCCGGAAAACGTCTCGGCGCATGGTTGAATAAGAAAGCCTTGAAATAATCATTTGATTCATTTGGACATATAATCCGGAGCAATTTGCTCCGGATTTTTTGTTTATACTATGCATTCCCGTTTCAGTTTAGCATCTTTGCACCAATGAATTCAACGCTCTCCCGCCCCAAAGAACTTGCTGCCATCGACGCAAAGTTCGAGGCCCAGAAAATCAGTTTTGCACCGGTTGCGTTTCAATGCGCCCGTGTATTAAGAGAAACCGGCATACTCGAAGCCGTAGCCGACGCAGGATCAGAAGGTATTTCTGTAGCAGAAATACACCGTCTGACGAATATCAGTGAATATGGTATCCGCGTGTTGCTCGACATGGCTGCCAGTATGTTTCTCGTGAAATACAATGATGATCGTTTCGTGCTGATGAAAACCGGTCATTACATGTTGTACGATAAAATGACGCGCGTCAACATGGACTTCGTTCATGACGTGTGCTACGAAGGACTGTTTCACCTCGAAGAAGCCATTCGCGAAGAAAAACCTTCCGGGCTAAAGGTGTTCGGCGAGTGGGAAACCGTTTATGAAGCGTTGTCAGAATTGCCCGATCAGGTGCGCAAGAGCTGGTTTGATTTCGATCACTTTTACTCGGATAACGCATTTGACAAAGCGCTCGAAATTGTTTTTTCTGAACCCACAGCAAAACTCTACGACGTTGGTGGCAACACCGGACGTTGGGCCATCAAATGTGTACAGTACGATCCACAGGTAGAAGTTACGATTCTTGATCTTCCGGGTCAGCTGAAAGATGCGGCCAACACAGCCAAAGAACACGGAGTAGAAGACCGCATCAAAGGCTTTCCGATCAATCAGCTCAGCGAAAGTCCGTTCCCAACAGGGGCGGATGCCATCTGGATGAGCCAGTTTCTGGATTGTTTCTCAAAGCCACAGATTCTGAGCATCCTGAAAAGAGCCGCAGCTTCTATGGAAAAAGGCACGCGCCTGTACATCATGGAAACCTATTGGGACCGACAGCGATTCGAAGCCGCTACCTACAGCCTGAATGCAACTTCGATTTATTTCACGGCCATCGCCAACGGTAACAGTCGCATGTATCATTCAAAAGATATGATTGAATTGCTGCACGAGGCAGGGCTGATAGTAGACAAAGACATCGATCATATCGGTATGGGGCATACCCTGTTCCGATGCCGGTTGTCGTAGCGATTACACTATACTGAGGAATTATTTCAATGATTAAAATAGGAAACGGTACTCTGGACATTCATCAGTTCACGGAGGTGGTGCGCAACGGCCAGTCTGTGGGGCTCGATCCCGATGCCTCGCAGCGCGTTCAGCAGAGCTTTCAGTTTCTGACGGAATTTGCACGCGATAAAATCATTTACGGAATCAACACAGGCTTCGGCCCGATGGCTCAATATCGGGTGGCGGATGAAAACGGACGTCAGTTGCAACTGAACCTGATTCGCAGCCACGCATCGGGAGCGGGAAGTCCGCTTTCGGCTGAAGACGTACGCGCTTTGATGTTGTGCCGGCTCAATACCTTGATGATGGGCTACTCAGGTGTGCACGAAAGCGCGGTACAATGCCTGGTGGATTTTATCAACGCTGCAGTTACTCCACATATTCCCGAACACGGTGGCGTGGGGGCAAGCGGCGACCTCGTACAACTGGCGCACCTGGCGTATACCATGATCGGAGAAGGAAACGTGGTGCAGAACGGAAAAGTGATTCCGGTGAAGGAATCCGCGTCAGAAAATCTTCACTTCGCCGAAATCCATATCCGCGAAGGCCTTGCGATTATGAACGGAACAGCGGCCATGACCGGAATCGGGTTGAACAATGTGCTGAAGGCACAACGGCTCATCCGGTGGAGCACCTTGTTTTCGGCTGTGATCAACGAAATTATGGAATCGTACGACGATCATGTTTCAGATGCGCTCAATCGTTCTAAAAAACACCGCGGCCAGCAGGTAGTAGCCGGCGCCATGCGGGCTGTTTTTGCCGATAGTTCGAACATTAAAAAACGACACGAGGCACTTTACAAAGGAGCAAACGGAAGTCGCGTTTTTAAAGATAAGGTGCAGGAGTATTATTCGCTGCGGTGCGTTCCTCAGATCCTCGGACCTGTACTCGATGCCATTCGCAATACCGAAAAAATACTACTCGAAGAGGTTAATTCAGCCAACGACAATCCGATCATTGATCTTGAAGAACAAAATGTTTTTCACGGCGGAAATTTCCACGGTGACTATGTGTCGTTCGAAATGGATAAACTGAAGATTGCGGTCACCAAACTGACCATGCTCGCCGAACGGCAACTCAATTATTTGCTGAACGACAAGCTCAACGAAAAACTGCCGCCATTTCTGAACATCGGCGAACTCGGTTTTAATTTCGGTCTGCAGGGTATGCAGTTTACCGCCACTTCCACAACTGCCGAAAACCAGATGCTCTCTAATCCAATGTACGTACACAGCATTCCTAATAATAATGACAATCAGGATATTGTAAGCATGGGTACAAATGCCGCATTGGTAGCAAAGCAAGTTATTGAAAACGCGTTTGAGATTATTGCTATTGAAATGATCACGATTGTACAAGCGGTAGAATTTACTAAAAAAGAAAACCAACTTTCGCCCAACGCTCAACAGATTTACCGCAAGGTGAGAGCGATATTTCCGTCATTCATTCAAGATAAACCGATGTACGCGCAAGTTCGCATGCTTAAGGAAACAATGATGACTGAGTCGCCTACCAACAGGGAATTATTTAGTTAGCCGAAATTTAATAAATTCGCATCGTGGAGAAAACCTATGAATTTAAGAGTTATGCGCTGATAACGGGTGGTTCAGGCGGAATAGGTGCGGCTGCCTGTATTCAATTGGCGCGTCAGGGCTATCACTTACTCATCCATTATCGCAGCAACCGGTCAAATGCGGAGGCTATTGCGACAGAAGTCCGGAATTTGAATTTGGAAGCAAGCCTGCTAAAATTTGACGTTGCAAACCGTGAAGAGACCCGAAAAGTGCTGGGTGGCTGGATAGAAAATAATCCTGACAAAGCGATTGATGTTTTGGTTAATAACGCCGGAATTCGCAAGGATAACCTGCTGCTATGGATGCGCGATGAGGAATGGGACGAAGTACTGGGAGTGAGTCTTGGGGGTTTTTACAACGTAACGCGCATTGTAGTGGAAGGCATGATAAAGAGAAAGCAAGGGCGGATTATTAATGTGGTTTCCCTTTCGGGAATAAAAGGCCTGCCCGGACAGACGAATTATTCTGCTGCGAAAGCGGCAGTGATCGGCGCTACCAAAGCACTTTCGCAAGAAGTGGCTCGTAGAAATATTACGGTAAACGCGGTAGCGCCCGGCTTTATAGAAACCGGCATGACCGAAGATTTAAATGAAAATGAATTTAAA
>CALDPJ010000277.1 GCA_937911795.1 uncultured Flavobacteriales bacterium
GTCACAAAGCTTCCATTGGAGGTTCGATCCGGATTTCGATGAAAACAACGACAATGAGCTCTTCTATTTTTCGGCCAGCCCATCGGTTCGACTGTCGTGGGTGCCCGGATTGCTGCCCGGAGCAATTTACCAGGTTGCCGTTGAAGTAAAAGTTCAGAACCAATGGAGCGGTTACAGTACCGTATTGCCTATTGAACTGGCGCTTCCGTCCAACTCTGTCGCCATCCGTCCGCAGTTCTGCAACACGCAGATTGCTCCGAATGGTTATGTGATGAGCCAGAGCGTGTGTGAAGCTGACAATTATACATTTGAATTCACCCCGCAAGGTGGCGGAACACCAAGTGTTTTCACGTCGGGCAACTATGTAGCTTTCCTCAATAATGTTAATCCGTCACTGAGTCCAGGTCTTTATGACGTGCGGGTGAAGGTTACCCAAAACGGTGTTGCGGGTGATTTTGGTCCGATCTGCGTCATCGAAATTCTCGGACCGGATGCTCCGGAAGCTCCAGGTGTCGATGCCATGCGAAGTATAGCAGAAACCACTGGTGTTATATTGTATCCGAACCCCAATGCGGGTAGCGAGGTGCGTGTAGAACTTTCCGGAATCGGTGACGGTAATCACGATGTAAACATTGTGATGTACGACATCTATGGCAAGCAAATCAGTTCTGATGCATTCGGTCACGAAGGTGATGTGCTGAACAGCCTGATTCGCTTTGACGAAAATCTGTCTATGGGAATGTACCTGGTTCACATATTCGTTGATGGCGAACAATTCGCTGTAGAGCGTTTGGTTGTGAAATAGTCAAGAGCGATAAGCTCCTTAAAAACCACCAACCCCTGACGGTCGAAAGATCGTCAGGGGTTTTTTAATGCTCATTTATTACGAAAAACAGAATGGTGAAGATTATTTCGACCACTCATCGAAACATCTATTTATTGCATTACCAATGTTTTAAATAAAATAATGGGAATTTTTTAATCGGCGGGGAAACCTTTATTAAAAAATTCTGTATACAAGCCTAAATCTTTTAAATCGCAAACTCATTTAATCTCAATTATTATGAAAAATTTTGCTTACATCACTTTAATCTTCGCGTTGATCTTTGGAATTCAAACCAATGAAGCATCAGCTACTATTGGAACCAATACTGTAGATGGTCCTTCCACTACTCTGAACAGAGGTACGGCGAAAGTTACCTATGATAAGGAACGCAATGAACTGCTTGTTGAAATGAATACGGCAGGTTCTGTTGAGCGTGTAACTGTTCACGTGGCCAATTCCTCAGGGAACATAATCGCCAAAGAAATGCTCATCGTAGACGGCAAAGGTGCATCTACCAATATAAGTCTTGACGGACAGCGTGCCGGAATCTTTCAGGTAAAAGTTACCTCGAATAGCATCAGCTTGCTTGATAAAATTAATACCAAATAATTCTGCTTCATTCTCGGCTCTTAACTGTTAAGATATGATGAGCCCCGGCCAATAGCCGGGGTTTTTTTGTTCATTACTACCGCCTGAAAATCACTTTCGGATTCAGCCACAGTCCATACTGATAAAGGTGATTCATTTCTTCCCCTAATCTGCTGCAACAACCGCATTTTCCTGACAAGCTCTTTATCAATCAGGTACAAAAGGATCTATATAAAAATGAAACCTTCTCGCGCCATATCCGGTATACAACATCAAACAATCAAAAACATTGAACACATGAAAAAAGTAGCTTTAATCACCATGATCACCGCCTTCGCATTCGGCTATTCTTCACAAAACGCTGTTGCCGCAAATTCTGACAACGCCATCGAAGAAGTACGTGGAGGTAGCGTAGGAATGAACTATGATGACGCCACAGATATGCTTTCATTGAGAATTACAACCAATGGCAAATTGCAAAGGGCATCCATTACCGTAATGAATTCTCAACGCCAGGTCGTACACAAGCAACTGGTGGTGCTTACCGATGTTTCTTCCATTGTAGACATTCCTTTGGCAGGACACACAGATGGTGTGTATACCATTCAGGTGAAAGGAGATGCAATTTCATTTGCAACCAGATTTAAGAAAAAATAAGTTCTGATCTAACTATAAAAGAAAAGCTATCCCGGTTGGGATAGCTTTTTTTCATTCATACCGAAATGATCGGTCAGTTTACCTCTGCAACAGGATAATAAACCTCTGTTATCCATTTTGTAGAATCCGCTTCATCACCGGGTCCCACCACATAACTTTCCCATGGACTTCCATTAAACTGAAGGTTATTCTCTGCGAGGTAGCCATATAATTCTTCGTGTACCGCTTCCACTCCTTCATACGATCCTTCGTGAATGCGCATAACGACTTGTCCGCTATAGGTAGTTCCCTTCTTTACATTTTCATTACCCGGCTTATCACTATCTACCGCAACGGCAATTTCGAACCGTGTTTTCTCATTCTCTTCATCCCATTCGTGAAAAACAGCAAACACAGGTTCTTTCACGTCTGCGGCATCCTCTCCCAGGTATGAAAATACTTCGTCGTAAGCCTGACTGTACAATTCTTCATTTAACTCACTAAACTGTACTTCGCGTTCCACAAAGTAATAATTCATAGAAGAAACGTTTGTTTTGAGTACATCTACAGGAAGAGAAGAGATTTCGCTGCTTCTTTCCTCGCTATAGGTCTTTAGGTCGCCTAATCCTTGTTCGAATGTAGGTCCCATCATTTCTTCCATATCCTCGTCTCCCATCCAGAACATAAATCCGGGCATACTTCCTGTATTGATCCATTCTGCTCTGGTAACTCCATTTTCTTCAGTAAAATTCCACTCTATAGTACTGGAAGATTCCCAGGGAGCAGTAAAATTAAGATCGCATAAAATATATGAATTGGGAGTGCTTTCAAGAATTTTCATACTTCCTGTTCCGACGCTATCGTTGCCGCTCCATTTATACACAGCACCAACACCCGATTCAGATCCTTCAAATGATTTGGTCATTGCCGGATCCATTTTCTCCCATGGCGACCATGCCTCCTGATGATGAAAGTCATTTACAATTTCGAATACCTGTGCTGCCGGAGCATTGATTTCGATGGTACGGCTAACCTGATATTCATTCGGGCTGCAGCCTGTGAATACCATTCCGGTCATGACCGATGCAATTAGAAGCTTTTTCATAATAGGTTGGTTTATTAAGTTTCTGGTCAAAAGTAAATAATCCGTAGAAAAAGCTATATCAAGCACCTATAAAATGAAAAACATTGTTCAGGTACCATTGCTTCCAGAAACTTTTACTTTCTCCTTTGTTCCGCGAGTTGGTATGAGAAATTAGCTATTTTGCGGCCTCTAAACAATATTTTATGCTACCACTGGAAAATGATGCGGTAATTCTGGGAGTACTTTCCATTACATTGGGTGCAATTTTCTGGGCTGCTCAAAGCCCCTATCCGGTTTTTAAGAAAATATTCAAGGTTGTTCCACCATTGTTGTTTTGCTATTTTATTCCTTCGCTCTATACTTCATTTGGCTTAATTGATGCTGAACACTCGCAGCTGTATTTTGTAGCATCCCGGTTTTTATTACCGGCCAGTCTGGTTCTACTTACGCTGAGCATAAATCTGAGGGAAATTATGCGACTCGGGCCAAAAGCATTAATTATGTTTTTTACAGCCACAGTGGGAGTCGTCATAGGAGGTCCGCTGGCAATTCTGATTGTTTCCTTTTTCTCACCCGAAACAGTTGGTGGACAAGGAGTCGAAGCGGTTTGGCGCGGAATGACCACTATTGCTGGCTCGTGGATCGGAGGAGGCGCTAATCAGGCGGCTATGTTCGAGATTTTTAAACCGTCAGAGGCGCTCTATTCCATTATGATAACGGTAGATGTTCTCGTAGCGGAAGTTTGGATGATGTTTCTGCTGTTGGGAGTGGGTCGCAACAAACAAATTAACCGTTTTTTCAAGGCAGATGATTCAGCAGTAGAAACCCTAAAAGCAAAAATGCAGGAGTTTGGTGATCGAATCACCCGGGTTCCATCGTTCAATGATCTGATGATTATCCTCGGAATAGGACTCGGCACCACCGGTATAGCTCACTTCTTCGCGGATATTATTGCACCATTCATCCAGGAGCATGCTCCCCAACTTTCCAGACTTAGCCTCACTTCCGGATTCTTCTGGCTCATTGTTCTGGCCACAACTTTCGGCTTGTTGCTTTCCTTTACACGCGCCCGGAATTATGAGGGTGCAGGGGCTTCCAAAATAGGAACTATCTTTATATACATACTTGTAGCATCCATTGGAATGAAAATGGATGTTACGAAAGTATTTGACAACCCCGGATTGTTTGTGGTGGGCGGAATTTGGATGTTTATACATGTCGTATTGCTGGTGGTGGTAGCGAAAATTATTCGCGCTCCATATTTTTACCTGGCCGTCGGTTCTAAGGCTAATATCGGAGGAGCGGCATCTGCACCGGTGGTAGCTGCGGCCTTCCATCCATCTCTGGCACCGATTGGAGTTTTGCTCGCGGTGTTGGGTTATGCCTTGGGCACATATGGCGCATGGATAAGTGGCTTGTTGATGAATGGCGTTAGTCCCTGATGTTTGAGAAGACCCCTTTAATATTTCTTCATCACAAGCAAAACGGAATGATTCTTTTTCGGAAGCAATAGGTTAGTACAAAGCCCGTATTTTTTTTAACTTTAGTTCGCTGTAAAAGTTTAATAATATTAGCCAATGCCAATATTTTACCTGACGTTATTGTTTCTGTTGACTTCCGCTTTTTCGATCGCACAATCGAACCATTTGACGACCGCCATTATCCTGGAGAATCATACGGCAGCAGATTTTAAATCAGTCGTCGGAGAACTATCGAATGCCCAGGGAATTGAGATTTTACGAAAACATAACCCGGTTATCCATTTTCAATATCAAACCGAAAACAATCGGCGTACAGCAATGGAAATGTTGCAAAACCGCGATTTTAATATTACCACTAAAACCGGTCTTCCAATAGATTTTCCTCTTGCAGTGAACGATGAAGAAACTACAGACGAGTATCATCAGCAAAAGTCAGAATGGATAGCGGCACACCCTGAACGTTATGCTGCACTCAATCAACCCACCGGGATAACAACCATCCCACAGGAAGAGTTCGATCAGATGTCGCCTGAAAAACAGGAGCATATTCTGGAACATCCGGAATTATATTTAATTGAACAATAAATGGAACGTTTTAAAGTCATAGTTCCATTAATTCTGTTGATTTTACTTCCTTATATTTCCACCGCTCAATGTTATAACTGCACAAATGGACAATGGCCCGGATCTACTTTAAGCACTACTTCGAATACGCTCGTAAACGCTTCCACCTGCAGTTTTGGAGGAGAATATTCTGTTTACAATGTCACTGTCGGTGAAACCTACGTCTGGACAACCTGTGGAGAAGGTTCGTGGGATACCCAGCTCACGCTTTTTTCGGGAAGCCCATGCGGAACTTTTCTGGCCTATAATGATGATGATAATTATTATTATTTCTGTGGATTGCGTTCAACAATTACATGGACAGCGACTTTTACCGGGCAGGTGTACTTATTGATCAGCCGGTATTTTTGTACCAGTCAAGCAAGTTGTATGACCATTCAATGGGCTTGCACCTCCTGCGGAACTTCAAGCGGTTGCGCAGCGTCCGCTCCTTATCCCGATGCTGACCCATGTTATCAACAGGTAATTACAGCCGACCCTTTTTGTTGCACCACCGAATGGGATATGTTTTGTGAAGAAGCATATGACGCGTGCAATCCGGGAGGTGGCCCCGGCGACATCAATGCCTGTTCCGGTAGTTTTTACGATCCGGGAGGCCCTGCAGGTAATTATGGAAACAACCAATTGATCGAAACCACTATATGTCCCGACGTGACGGGAAGTTGTGTACGAGTTAATTTCAATAGTTTTAATATTGAAAACGGCTGGGACTACTTAGATGTTTATAATGGCCCCACAACAGCGGCTCCTCTTATTGGCAGCTTCACCGGAACCGTATCACCAGGGACCATTCAGGCTAATAACCCTTCTGGTTGTCTGACTTTTGTATTTGATTCTGACGTTTCTGTAAATTATTCCGGTTGGTCCGCTACCATTTCCTGTGTCGATTGTGATGATTTACCCCCTGCTCCACCGGAGGATTGCTGGGGAGCAACTACTATATGTAGTGATGAAACTTTTAGTGGTAATAGTAGTGGCGCGGGCGTTCCGGAACTGAATAGCTCCAACTCCGGATGTTTGTCGACTGAGAACCAATCCTCCTGGTTTTTCTTTTCGCCACAAAACACAGGCAGCATTGCCTTTATGTTGACCCCTACTCCGTTGCAGGACTACGACTTTGCCATCTGGGGCCCCTACGGCCCTTACCTACCGGTGAATGAACTGGGTACTGATACGGTGAGGGGAAGGCGAAGGGCAAGAAGAAGGGCAAGAAGGAGAAGGGCGGTCGCTCGAACGTCGTGCCCGCCCTCATCCTCGCCGCGGGCATCGCCGCCGGCGGCTGGTTCATGGGCGGCTCCAGCGGTTCCTACCGGTCTTCAGGCCGGAGCCGGAGACAATTCCGAAGATGCTGGAGGGAACGGGGTGGTTAATCCTATAACAGTGGGACCTGCCGATGTTGGAAAAGTGTACATTCTGATGATTGACAATTGGTCTGCTAGCAGTACACCTTATAATTTCACCTGGAATCTCGGAGGAGGTCTCTCATTGGATTGTACTCCGTTACCGGTAGACCTTTTGTATCTGGAAGGATATCGCAAGGACAATAAAAATGAATTACTATGGTCAACAGCGTCTGAAACAAATGCGGATTACTACTCCATAGAACGATCTTCTGACGGTGTTAATTTTGAAACCATCGGACAGATACCGGCGGCCGGCAATTCAATAGAGGTATTGGAGTATACTTTTACCGATCATCACCCCGGAAATGTGCAACAATATTACCTTCTTAAACAGGTTGATTTTAATGGCGACTTCGAATATTTCGGCCCGGTAGCCATCGGCCGTAATTCTGTGAACATGGAGATTCAGAATCCTTATCCCAATCCACTTACAGAAGATCGGATGCTCCTGGATTTGAATATTGTACATTCAACGAAATTCAATAGCCGGATTGTAGATCTCACCGGCAGGATTCTCATCCATCAAGAATATTCTCTGGAGCGCGGATCTCATCAACTTCAGGTAGATTTAAGTGGGTTCGCCCCCGGCGTTTACGAATGGTCGCTGACCGATGAATTAGGCACCCTGCTGCACTCATCACGCATCGTCAAATAAAGTCCACAGTACGGGCACCTCTTTTCGCGCGGCATTGGTTAATTTAGTGGCAGAAATTTTACAATTATGTTCGGAGATATTTTCGGAAAGCTGCAGGAAATGCAGCAAAAAGTTGATGAAATTAAATCGCGCCTCGATACGGTGTCAGTTACCGGAAAGTCACCCGATGGTCGTATAACAGTCATAGCCAACGGAAATCGTGTGATAAAATCCATTGAAATTTCAGAGGAATTGCGCACCGGCGATCCCGAAGAACTGGAAGATCAATTGATCATCGCAATGAATAAAGCGTTGGAAAAAGCAGAACAATTGAACAGCACCTCTATGGCCGAAGCCGGCAGCGATCTGCTTCCGCCCCACCTTATGAATCTGCTGAATAATTCCCGCTGATGTCCGAAACCTCCGATTCTTTTGGCAAGGCTCGCCAACAGGCCATCGATCAGCTGAAGACATCCCGAAAACATCAGGAGTCGGTTCAGGCGCTTGCAGATGAAATACTGGAAAAAGACATTCGTGCGCTCAGCAAAGGAATTACACTCGTAGAAAGCAATCATCCTGATGAATATGCGCGGGGACAGGCGCTCGTGAGTTTGCTCTATCCGTACTCGGGAAAAGCAATGAGAATCGGCATCACCGGTGTTCCCGGCGTAGGCAAAAGCACATTTATAGAAACCTTCGGCGGATTGCTCATTGAGCAAAATTTTCGGGTAGCCGTGCTTGCCGTAGATCCATCCAGTCAACGGAGCCACGGCAGCATTCTGGGAGATAAAACCCGTATGGAAGCCCTGTCGGTGAATCCGAAAGCTTATATCCGACCCACTCCGGCTGCGAAGGCATTGGGCGGTGTGGCCCGCTCTACCCGCGAAGCCATGGTTTTGTGTGAAGCTGCGGGCTTCGACAGAATCATCATCGAAACGGTGGGCGTAGGTCAATCCGAAACCGCCGTTCACAGCATGACCGACTTTTTTCTGCTGTTGATGTTACCCGGAGCCGGTGACGAACTACAGGGCATCAAACGGGGAATTATGGAAATGGCCGACCTGGTAGCCATCAATAAAGCAGACGGCGACAACCTAGAAGCCGCCCGAAAAGCAAAACGCGCTTATAAAAATGCGCTGCACCTTTTCCCTCCTGGTGACGACGGCTGGATTCCGCGTGTGCTCACCTGCTCGGCACTGGAAAAACAAAGTCTGGGTGCGGTGCTGGAAGCTATGGCTGATCACGAAAAACAAATGATCAGCTCCGGCAGGCGCGACACAAAAAGAGCGGACCAGGCGTTGTTCTGGTTCAACAACACCCTCGAAGAATTGTGGCATCAGTACCTGAACAGGCACGAATCGTTCGGGGCGAAGAAAAAATCTTTGGAAGCAGCGGTTCGAAACGGTGAGAAAAGTCCTTTTCAGGCAGCCGGTGAGCTGATGGATCAGTTGAGATAGGTTCTATTTACCCGATGTTCGTACAGCCGGTTGAATCAGTTGCCGGGCCTCACGCCGCACCGCGTTCAGGGCATCTTCATTCGGTTTTTTACCCACCTCCGAAAGAATACTGAAAATCAATTTGCTCAAGTCCAGCCCGCTCGCATTCACATTCATTTTTTTGTGCGCAATGTTCAGGAGTTGGAGCGTTTCTTCACGGGCACCCACTACCCTGTTCCACACTTCTTCGGATACAAAAATCTGCTGCGAAAGATTGTGCTCAAATTCTTCGCGGATGGCTTTGGTAATATCGTTTTTTAACAAATCGGCCGACATTCCACTCTGGTGTAGCCGCATAATCAGTGCATCCGGCGATATTCGCTCCAGATATAGCACGAGACGCTCGTACGCCTGAATCCTCAACGAATCTGCCGCACCGACCGAAGTATTTCCGACCGGCACTCCACCCGATCGCGATTGCGCAGCTTTCAACAGCGTAAGTTCCTTCTCCAGCAAATTGGCCCGGTGATTCAGGTATTCACGATAAATAAACGTGAGACCGAGCATAAAAACAATTACCGGAACAACGGTGTACGAGAGCTCCTGAATGTATTCTGTCATGATTTCATTTTAAAAATTAAAACGCAGAACCAAAGATATTATTTGTGCAGACACTGTTTCATCAGAATAGTAAACCATCCTATAAAGTCACCTGATCGACTCTTTAATATTTGGCCTAAGCAGTATCTTTTAGTATCTTAAATGATTCCTATTGAATTACATTTTAACGCAAAAAAACTATGGAAAAGATTAAGCTGGCTGTAATTTATTACAGCTCAACCGGAGCCAATCAACAAATGTCAAAATGGGTAGCAGAAGCTGCAGAATCGGCGGGCGGCGAAGTAAGACGCCGACGAATTAAAGAAACCGCACCACGCGAAGCTATAGAATCCAACCCGGCTTGGACGAAATTTGTGGATCAGGCCGGTGACGAAAAAGAGGCAAGTCTCGATGATCTGGACTGGGCCGATGCCATTATCTGGTGTATTCCTACGCGGTACGGCAGTTGGCCATCACAGGCAGCGGCATTCATTGACACCACTGGCGGACTCTGGTCTCAGGGAAAACTGGTTAACAAAGTTGTCAGTGCCACCACCAGCGCGATGAACCGTCATGGCGGACAGGAAGGAACTATTCAGACCATTTACCGCACCATGATGCACTGGGGAGCGATTATCGTTTCCAGCGGGTATACCGGCGAGGATGTTTTCGCGGCAGGCGGAAATCCGTATGGAACTTCGGCTGTCGTGGATGGTGAAGGAAATATTCAGGATTCAGAAAAGGTGAAAGCGGCCGTACGTCACCAGACCAGGCGTGTTATGGAATGTACCCATCGATTTATCAGTGGGCAAAACGGTCAATAGATCGAAAGCTCCTTGATTAAAAATCTTCGTACAACAGGTATTTTTTCCGGATTTTCTGAAAAGCATCGAGGTCATTCCTCCAGGTTTCCCGAATTTCTTCTTCACTTATTCCGGATTTTATCTGTTGCATCAATTCTGAGTTTCCGGCGAGTTTATTGAAGAAACCCGTTTGGAGAAAAAACCGCTGTTGATCGGGTGCCTGCTGATACATTTTCAGCAGCCACTGAAGATTAATATTACGGAGGTGCGCGTACGATCCTTCACTCAGATCAAAACCATTGCAGGTTTTTCCTTCGTGTGGTGGATACTTTGATACTCCGGTAATACTGCGTGGAGTAAATTCATGATCACCCTCTTTAAAGCCGGGCATTCCGATTTGCTGAAAAGGCTGGTCGGTACCGCGTCCGACACTTACCTCGGTGCCTTCGAAAAAAGCCAGCGAAGGATATAGATAAATGCTGGTCATGTTTGGCAGATTCGGCGAGGGTGCTACCGGCAGCTCATAGCGACTGCTGTGCGCATAACCGAAACAGAGGATTACTTCGAGTTCGCAGGTCTGGCCGCCGGCCAGCCATCCTTCGCCATTGATCATGCCAGCGTATTCGCCCACCGTCATTCCGTGTACCACCGGAACCGGATGCATCCCCACGAAAGATTTATATTCCGGTTTCAGCACCGGCCCATCGATATAATGACCATTGGGGTTGGGACGGTCGAGCACCAGCACACGAACATCACTCTCTGCCGCCGCTTCCATAATCAAATGCAGCGTGCTGATGTACGTGTAAAAACGGGCGCCCACATCCTGGATGTCAAAAATCAGTAAATCAACATCAGTAAGTTGTTGCGGTGTGGGCTTTTTATTCTTTCCGTAAAGCGACACAACCGGTAGCCCGGTGGAGGCGTCTGTTCCGCTTTCCACCAATTCACCGTCGGCGGCGTTTCCACGAAACCCATGCTCCGGCCCGAATATTTTCACCACCTGCACATCTCTCGCCAGCAAAGTGTCCAGCAAATGAACACCTTTTACGAGGGAGGTTTGGTTGGCCACCAGCCCCACACGAAGTCTGCCGCAGGCTTTCACCACGGCGTCCATCTGGTCGGCTCCGGTTTTGATCCGGATGGAATCCGAAGGTTTTTCCCTACTGGATTCGACAACCGTTGCTTCGGAGTTACTGCCACACGCCGAAAGAGTCATCAACGCCATCAACAGCGGGGTGAGCAGCACCCGTCGCAGGATTAATTTCCTACTTTTACCCGGCCCGAAAAAATGTAATAACCGGTTGAATTTTGAATCGTTCATAGCGCGCAGAATGCTCAAAGGTAGCGAAAGCGGTGAAAAATCGTTTTCGCGACCCATTGTCGGTATTGCTCTTGCCGGCATTGCCCTTGGGATGACCGTGATGATCTTGTCGATGGCAATTGTGACAGGATTTAAATCGGAAGTTCGCAATAAAGTTACCGGTTTCGGAGCGCATATTCAGATTACCGGATTGTCGATGAACAATTCATTTGAATCCGAAGCGCTGCTGTATGATCCTCAATTACCGGCAAAAATCAGCCCCCTGAAGTCCGTAAAGCATGTTCAGGTGTATGCCACCAAACCAGGAATTGTAGAAACTCCTGAAGATATTCAAGGGGTGATTACCAAAGGTATCGCGGCCGATTTTGACTGGTCGTTTTTCAACGATAAACTCGTAGCTGGATCCTTACCGTTCATTTCCGATACCGCTACCAGCGATCATGTGTTGATTTCAAAATCCCTCGCCGATTTGCTTCGGCTGAATGTGGAAGATCGCATCTCGATTTATTTCTCCAACCTGTCGGGCACACTGAGCCCTCGTCGGTTTACGATTAGCGGACTGTATGAAACCGGTCTGGAAGAATTTGACAACCAGTTTGTTTTCATAGACATTGCTCACTTACAGCGCATCAACCGCTGGGGAATCGAGGCACAGGTCAGGCTTTCGGAAAACTGTGCAGAAGGTCTGATCCATCTCGAACCGCTGGCCTTTGGCGGCGACGGAAAACACCGCTACAAGTGGTCAGACATAGGACTGACGGATTCGCATATCCGGAAAGTGTGTATTAAAAGTGACAGCACCATTCAACTGGTGGTGAGTGACCGCTCGGAAACGCTTCCCGACTCAGTACAGATTACGTTCCATTATCCGGCAGGTGCTTCGGGTTGTTTGTGCGATCCAGCCGGGGTTGCCACGGTTACCACCAGCGGCGGCAGCGATGATCAATACATTGGTGGCTACGAAGTGACGCTGCACAATTTCAAGGATCTGGATCAGGCCGAAATTGATATCTACAACGAGCTTGATTACGATTTGAAAACCACCACTATCGCAGAGCGCATTCCGGAAATTTTCAACTGGCTGGAGATGATCGACATCAACCCGAAAATCATTATTACGCTGATGATCGTTGTGGCGGTGATCAACATGTCTTCTGCCCTGCTCATTCTGATCCTTGAACGAGTTAATATGATCGGTATACTGAAGGCATTGGGCGCTTCAGACTGGTCGGTGCGGAAAATTTTTCTGCACAACGCGCTCTTTCTCATCAGTCGAGGATTGCTGATCGGAAATCTGGTAGGAATCGGACTGTGCCTGTTGCAGGATTATTTTGGTATCGTGAAACTCGACCCGATCAATTACTACGTCTCCGAAGTTCCGGTGATGATTCAGTGGGAACACATACTGATATTGAATATCGGCACGCTTTCGATATGCCTGCTGGTTCTGATCGTGCCATCGTACTTCATCACCAGAATCTCCCCGGTGAAAGCCATTCGGTTTGACTGAGGATTGGTACCTTTGCGCCTCAAAACTGAGCATCTCCCATGAAAATTCATAACAACATCCTTGAAACCATAGGAAACACTCCGATGGTTAAATTGAATAAAATTGCTGAAGACATTCCGGGTACCGTTCTCGCAAAGCTGGAATATTTTAATCCGGGGCATTCGGTAAAAGACCGTATGGCGTTGAAAATGGTTGAAGATGCGGAAAAGGCCGGATTGCTAAAACCCGGCGGAACCGTAATTGAATGCACCAGTGGAAACACCGGAATGGGTCTTGCGCTAGCATGCATCGTTAAGGGCTATAAACTGATTTGCACGCTGAGCGATAAACAGAGCAAAGAAAAAATGGACATTCTGCGGGCCATGGGCGCCGAAGTACACGTTTGCCCGACCAATGTTGCACCCGATCATCCGGATTCTTATTACTCTGTGGCCGAACGATTGCACAAAGAGATTCCAAACTCTTTTTATCCTAATCAGTACGACAACATCAGCAACGCCCAGGCACATTACGAAAGTACCGGCCCGGAAATCTGGGAACAAACAGACGGCAAAATCACGCATTTTGTGGTGGGTGTTGGAACCGGAGGAACCATTTCGGGTGTGGCAAAATATCTGAAAGAAAAAAATCCGGACATCAAAATATGGGGAGTCGATACCTACGGATCGGTTTTTAAGAAATACCACGAAACGGGTGAATTCGACACGAAAGAAATTTATTCGTACATCACCGAAGGAATTGGTGAAGACATTTTACCTAAAAACGTAGACTTTTCGCTGATTGACTATTTCGAAAAAGTAACTGATAAAGAAGGTGCCGTTACTACACGCGAACTCGCAAGAAAGGAAGGTTTGTTTTTGGGTTACAGCGCTGGTTCTGCATTTGCCGGTGTTCGTCACCTGAAAGATCAGCTCGATGAAAATTCTGTGGTAGTGGTTTTATTTCACGACCACGGCTCACGGTACGTCGGCAAAGTGTACAACGATGACTGGATGCGCGACCGAGGCTTTCTGAGCGACAGAAACCGACTGGCTCTGGACCTGGTGAATCAGCATGGAGACCTGCCATTGGTAACCATCGCCAGCGGAGAATTGATTTCGAATGCCATACACAAGATGCAGGAATATGACATTTCACAGATTCCGGTGGTGGAGAATGATAAATTCATTGGTTGTGTTGATGAAAGTCACCTTTTTCAACGAATTGTGGAGAATCCAAAAATCGGAGATTCACCGGTGAGCGAAGTGATGTCTGCTCCGCTGCCGATTATTCCGGCACAAACACCGGTTACTGAAATTGGACCGATGATCACCAAAGAAGTGCGTGCGGTATTGGTGCAGATTTCAGATAAAAACTTTCACATTATTACGCGCCACGATTTGATCGGCGTTCTTTGCTGAGATGGAAGCCCGGCAGTTCACCGATCAGATGAACCGCAGTGTTTGCATCCCCAATAATCCCTACCGGATTGTATCGCTCGTACCATCGATCACCGAGCTTTTATTCGATCTGGATCTGGGTGATCGGGTGGCTGGAGTAACCCGCTTCTGTATTTTTCCGCCGGAGGCAAGAAAAAATTCTGCCAACATCGGCGGCACGAAAAAACTGCACATCGAACGCATACGTGAAATTCAGCCTGACCTGATCATCGGCAATAAAGAGGAAAACACAAAGGCCGAAATAGAAACTTTGGCCGACGAGTTTCCAGTCTGGATGAGCGATGTAAACACAGTAGCTCAGGGCATCGAAATGATTCGTGGAGTGGGAGAAATCTGCGAAGTTTCAGAAAAGGCAAATGCACTCGCAAGTACTGTTCTGCGCGGTTTTGATGAATTGAAAGGAATTTCATTCACGCGTCGGCCTCGGGTAGCCTATCTGATCTGGAACGAACCTGTGATGGTAGTAGGCCGTGACAATTTCATCAACGACGTGATTCGGTTGTCGGGCTTTGAAAATATCTTTGCAAACCAAATCCCCGACGGGAATTACCGCTATCCCGAAATTCCTGTAGAGACATTAATTCATTCCAAACCAGACCTGCTGCTCTTATCGTCAGAACCTTATCCTTTTCAGCAAAAACATGTCGCGCATTTTCAAAATACAGTACCCAAAAGCCGCGTACTTCTGGTCGACGGAACGATGTTTTCATGGTATGGATCCAGAATGCTGAAAATGCCGGAATACCTGAAAGAACTGAATCAGGAAATTTACCGTTGATATTATAATCATTAGCGGTACATGTATTGCGTGTCCACTAAAATGACGGAGAGATTATTATTAGATTTGTGCCGACCCCGAGAGAAGTGAGAATCCTTGTAATCATACTTTTCCTTTTTGCCACTACCTCCGCACTGAAAGCTCAGCGTATCGGCCTTGTAATGAGTGGCGGTGGCGCGGCTGCACTTGCGCATATCGGTGTCATCAAAGCACTGGAAGAGCACAACATCCCGATTGACTACATCACCGGAACCTCGATGGGTGCATTTATCGGTGCCATGTATGCGATTGGCTTTTCACCCGAACAAATGGATTCGCTCGTTATGAGCGGACAATTTCAACTGGCCGCAGGCGGCGATTTTGAAAACAAATACCGGTATTATTATTACAATCAGGGATACAACGCTTCGATGGTGAAGCTGATGATCAACAATAAATTCAATGTGCAAAGCATCTTGCCTACCAATCTGGTGAAGCCGACGCTGATGGATTTAATGTTGATGGAAAACATGTCGGTGCCGGCAGCGATGGCCAATTATGATTTTGATAACCTGATGGTTCCTTTCAGAAGTATTGCTGCTGATATTTATAACAAAGAGCAGGTAATTTTCAGAAAGGGCAATTTATCCGAGGCCATCCGGGCATCATTGACCTATCCATTCTTTTTTGAACCGGTAAAAATCGGCGACCGGATGTTGTTCGACGGCGGTTTGTACAACAACTTTCCGATTGACGTATTGTACAATGAATTTATGCCGGATTACATCATTGGAAGTAACGTTACGGGAGCTATTGATCCGCCTACCGATGATGATCTGTTGAGTCAGTTGAAAAATATGATTATGGACCGGTCTTCTTTCGAACCAGTTTGTGAAAACGGTATCATCATTCAGTCAAACCTCGATGTGGGAGTCTTTGACTTCAGCGACATCCGGGAAGTTATTGACCGTGGATATGAAGAAACGCTCAAATACATCGACACGCTGCAGGCAGAAATCACCAGGATTCAAACTCCGGCAATGGTTGATTCAGTACGTAAAGAATTTCTCAGGGAACAGAAGCCGCTGTCGATTAATAAAATATCTGTCAATGGAGTTACCGAATCACAG
>CALDPJ010000278.1 GCA_937911795.1 uncultured Flavobacteriales bacterium
GCATCCGGATCATGGAAGGGCGGCAGAATTGGTTACAGAAGCTTGTTTCCTTTCAGGCTTGAAGCAAGTAAAGACTTTTCATGACGATCAACAGCAGCTTCCATGGAGGCCTAAAGCTGTATATCATTACATTCAAAGCAATTACAGGACGCCCGATATAGTAGTCGATATAAGCGACTACTGGGAGCGCAAATTGGAAGCTATCAAAGCGTTTCGCTCGCAATTTTATGATCCGGATAGCAAGGAACCGGAAACTTTTATTTCCAAACCGGGATTTATCGATTTTATTGAAAGCCGCGCGCGTGAATATGGTCATGCCATTGGCGTAAAGTACGGGGAAGGATTTAATTGTAGCAGAACCATCGGCGTTACCAATTTATTCGATGTGATATAAGCCTTCGCATGCCCGATTTAGTTGCCATACTTGGCCCCACCGCCTCCGGGAAAACAAAACTCGCCGTACGACTGGCAGATGAAACCGGAGGAGAGATTATCAGCGCCGATTCAAGGCAGGTTTACCGGGAGCTTACTATTGGCTCCGGAAAGGACCTGGATGCATACAGGGCCAACGGTAAAACGATTCCCTGCCATTTGATTGACATAGCCGGTGTGGCGCATGAATATAATCTGTTCGAGTTTCAAAATGATTTTCTTCAGGCTTATAAAGCGATAAAACAGCGGGGCGGGACGCCTGTTCTGTGCGGCGGTACGGGTTTATACCTCGACGCCGTTTTAAGGGGGTACAACCTGCAAAAGACGCCTGAAAACCCAGCGCTTCGGGAAGAGCTGTCGTCTAAGTCAGATCAGGAATTGATCGACCTGCTAAAAACATACAAAACCCTTCACAACAAAACCGATATTGAAGACAGGGACAGGATGCTTCGCGCCATTGAGATCGCCGATCATGAAAAGCGCAATCCGGATATTCTTTTTCCGAGGCTCAAGAGCCTTGTTTTTGGATTGAAATGGGAAAGAAGCGAAATCAAAAGGCGCATAACCCAACGATTAAAAGAAAGGTTGGAAAACGGAATGCTGAAAGAGACGCAGCGCCTGTTGAAAAATGGCGTTCCGAAAGAAAGATTATACCAATTAGGTTTGGAATACCGCTATACCACAATGTATTTATTGAAAGAATTGAATTATAACGATATGTTCCAAAAGCTAAACGCCTCCATATCGGCAATTGCCCGTGGCGAGGATTATGACGTGCAGAATAAAATCGCGTCCCAATTAACCGCGATCGGTTTTTTTGAAATGCTGAACAATTCGCTCACCACCCCAAAATACAGTACTTTGAGCAATTCCACAAAGGAAAACTACAACGTAACAATCCTGAATCCGTTGAGCAATGAGCTTTCAGTGATGCGGCAATCGATGCTTTTTTCCGGTTTGGAGTCTATTGCATACAATAGCAACCGTAAAAAAACCGATTTAAAACTTTTTGAATTCGGAAAAACCTACCACAATTTTCCCGGCGGAAGAATTGAAAATAAACATCTTTCCATTTTTATTACCGGTTTAAAAACCGAAGGAAATTGGGCTTTGCCCGATACCAAAACAAATTTCTTTTTTGGGAAAGGAACCGTTGCAGCTATAATGGAACGGTTGGGATTGGATTCCTATTCGGAAGAAACTATTGAAAGTGATATTTTTTCTGAAGGAATCAGTTTTAAAAGAAACAAGGAAACAATCGTCGAATTCGGAATTGTGGACAAGAAAATAGCCAAGGAACTCGATGTTGATCTCGAAGTTTTTTATGCCGAGTTCAATTGGGATATTGTGCTAAAACAGATTCCGCTTAATAATTTCAAACTAAAGCCCATTGCCAAATTTCCCGCAGCCCAACGCGATTTTGCTTTGCTTTTGGACAACTCGGTAAATTTTGGGTCGCTTCGCGATGCAGCCTTTTCAACCGAGAAAAAATTGCTTAAATCCGTAAATCTATTTGATGTTTACACAGGCAAAAATCTTCCCGAGGGAAAGAAAAGTTATGCGTTAACTTTCACGATTCAAGATGAAGAAAAAACCTTGACCGACAAACAAATCGACAAAATAATGGGCAAGCTCAAACAAAAATTTGAATCGGAATTTGGGGCGGTACTTCGTTAAAAAAATTCCCTTAAAAGTCAGCGGCAATGCAAGGTCGCTGTCTTTTTATATAAAATGAGACTCTGCAGTGCCATCATTAGGGAAATACAAGCCCATCCACAACGTGGAAAAATCCATTTTTGTGGTAGAAATCAGGAGCGATAATTGTTGCCGTATTGTTGTTTTCATCAAAAATAACCAATTGATCATTCTCTCTTTTGATACCCATATTGTGGCCTTCAACAGTTGTCAAATAAGCTTTTCCGCCATTCTTTTCGATGTAGGTTTTCAGGCTGTTGCTGTCAACCCTTCCGGGCACGGCCAAATATTTCACCATGGAATTTACCAATCGTGAATTCCCCAGAATTGAATCTCTTGTTTTTTTGGAAAGGTTTAAAAAAGCCTCATCAGCAATGGCAAAAATGGTTACCATTTCTTCTTTTTCCAAAGTTTGCCGCACGGAATGGGATTGTAGAATCTTGGCTAAAATGGTAAAATCCGGTGCTTCTTCTATATTTTCAAAAAAAGATTTATCTGAAGTAAAAGTACTTTGACCCAAAGTTTTGGAAACTTCGGAATGTTTTGTTGAAATGTATTTTTGGGCCGAAACGGTCGTTCCGTAACCAATAATAAAAAGTAGCAGAAATATATTTTTGAATCGCATGGTGAAAATTTTAAGATTGTAAATATAACAAATACAAAAACGATATATCCTAAACGCAATTATTGAAGTGATATTTAAAATTTTCATCAAACTTTGTTAAATTGTTGTTTTGCAGAATGGGACTGTGTAAATTTAATTTCGATTAAAATAGAAAGTAGATGGTTTCCGGAATCAACATTGAAAGGCAATTACAAAAGTACCGTCGCAAAAGCGTTGGCGACGAAAATATTATGGCTGAAGTGTTGCGCATTTTTTCGGAAAATGAAAAAGAACGGAATGGGATTATTTCAAACTTGACGGAACCATCGAAAGAAATTTCAAATAGATTCAATTTGGAGCTTTTGCAGGCCGATAAAATTTTTCACATTGACGACATCAAAAAACTTTGTGTCCATTATCGTTTGCGCTTTTTGGATTCGCACTATTTCAAGGGAAATTTTCCCGAAGAGGCAATTTCAGAAATAAGAAAACTGGAAAAGGAGCACCAAACCTCGCTAAAAAATTTCAAAATAGTGGCTCCTGCAAAACTTCTAAAACTGGAAAATGCCGATGACCCCTTGCTTTTTGCGCCCATGGGAAATGATTATTTCTATTTGGTGCACAAATGGGGCAGCGACCTCCACCCTTTCCGAAAGTTGCTGATGTGGCCCTATAAAAATTTTGAAAACCTTGTTTTTACCGTTGCTGTTCTGAGTGCCATCCTCACGGCGATGGCACCTATGCACTGGTTTTCCGTAAATCCAGGAATTGCCGAATATTTGTTTTTGGCATTTTTTATATTTAAAGGTGTCAGCGGATTTGTGATTTTTTATGGCTTTGCAAAAGGCAAAAATTTCAACGACGCTATTTGGGACAGTAAGTATTACAACGCATGATTCATTGGTCAGTAAAAAATAATTTATTATTTAAAAACTCAATAAAATATAAATCTATAACCTAAAAGTATGACAAGTAATACAGAAGAAACAGTTCGCATTTACACCGGCTCTGATATGCTAGCTACCGGATTAGTAGTAAGATTAGAGGAAGCAAATATTACCCCAATACTCCGTGATGACGAGCAAAGTGGCGTAATGTTTGGCTCGGGAAGTAAGTTTGACGACCAGGTACGCGTCTTTGTACGCAAGGACGAGCTCGCCATTGCCCAACCCATTGTGGATAAATTTTTAAGCGAAATTGAGGAAGGATAAAGGAAGTCGGGAGCGGGAAGTTGGAAGCAAGAAGTAACTCTTTAATCTATAAACTTATAAACCCGTCAACTCAAAAGCCAAAACTCCTACCCATACATTTTTTCACGCAGTTCCTTTATTTTCTTATCGCCCATATATTCATCGAATGTCATATATCGATCGATGGCGCCGTTCGGGGTAAGTTCAATAACGCGATTACCCACAGTTTGCGCAAATTCGTGATCATGTGTTGTGAACAAAACCGTTCCCTTGAAATTTTTAAGGGAATTGTTGAAGGCCGTAATCGACTCCAAATCCAAGTGATTTGTTGGCTCGTCCAGCATTAAAACATTGGCGCGAAGCATCATCATTCGGCTAAGCATACATCTCACTTTTTCGCCTCCGGAAAGTACGTTGCTTTTCTTTAACGCTTCCTCACCACTGAAAAGCATTTTCCCCAAAAAACCGCGCAAATAAACCTCTTCCCGTTCTTCCTCGGTTTTGGCGTACTGGCGCAACCAATCTACGAGCGAGAGATTATTCTGAAAAAATTCCTCATTGTCCAACGGCAAATAACTTTGGTTTGTAGTAATTCCCCATTGAACGGAACCGCTATCAGGTTTTTGATGCCCGTTCAAAATTTCATAAAAAGCCGTTGCGGCACGCGAATCTTTTGAATAAATCACCACTTTATCGCCCTTGGCCAAATTCACGTCCACATTTTTGAAAAGCACTTCACCATCAATGGACGCCGAAAGGTTTTCTACATTTAAAATTTGATCCCCAGCTTCACGCTCGCGTTCAAAAATAATTGCGGGATAGCGGCGGCTGGAAGGTCTTATCTCTTCAATATTGAGCTTTTCCAGAGAAGTCAACACCAGATCTGCTGCTCCGTACCCCGGCTTGTCGAAATCATAGGGATCGGGAACAGCAATAACTTTCATTTTAGCAGCTTTTCCGGCGATAATGCCGTGGAAAGAATCTTCTATTACCACGCAATCCGTGGTTTCTACGCCCAGTTTTTCGGCAGTCGAAATAAATACCTGTGGATGTGGTTTTCCCCATCGCTCGTGTTCTGCTGAGTGAACAACAGTGAATTTATCCTCCAGTTGCAGGGCTTTTAAAACTTCTCTGATTAAGATGTCCGGTGATGAAGACGCGAGCGCAATACCGAATCCGAGCGACTCGAATAGTTCTATTGCATAATCAACTCCCGGTAGCGGCTTCCCGGATAAGTGCACCAGTTCAATCACCTTTCTGATGATGTTCGATTCTAGCTCGGAGCTCGTTAAATTCTCCCAGGGTTGCTTCTCGTACCAATGTTCAATCACTTCGTTGAGCCGGTATCCCATGGTATCGCGGCAGTCATCCTCGGTCAGCGAAATTCCTACTTCAGAAAAGCACGTAATTTCTGCCTGGCGCCACAATGGTTCGGAGTCAATCAGCAAACCATCCATATCAAAAATTGCTGCGTGCTTCATTCTTTTCTCCAGAAATAACCGGTAAATAAAATCAGCACAGTAAACAATTCAAGGCGGCCCATCATCATCAGGAATGCGAGAAACCATTTTCCTTCAGTTGGAAGGCCTGCATAATTTCCCTTCGGTCCGACTTCTCCAATTCCCGGGCCTATGTTTCCAAGGGCGCTGGCTACGGAACCGATAGCAGAGGTTACATCCAGACCCATCAGTGTCATAATGAAAGAACCGACACCAAAAATGGTAACGTACATGATCACAAAAGCAAGAATATTATAAGTGATTTCACTCCTAACTGGTTTGTTATTGAAACGCACCGGAATGATCGCAGATGGGTGTAACAATCGTTTTAATTCCAGCAAACTGTTCTTTGCAACAATAATATGTCGCACCAGTTTCATCCCTCCGGAAGTAGAACCGGCCATTGCGCCGGTGAACATCAGCAAAACGAATAACCACGAAAGAATAGGTCCCCAGGTGGTGAAGTCGACTGTGTAATAGCCGGTAGTTGTTACTATTGCTGTTACCTGAAACAGAGATTCCCTAAAGGCCTTTTCGATGGGATAATCCAATTGATAAATAAGAATTGTGGCCACCAAAATAGTAGTGAGCAGCACAATGCCTACGTAGAAACGGAATTCTTCGTGATCAGTTAATCGCCTTGGCTTTCCGTTCAATAGGTAAAAGAGCATGATGAAGTTCGTTCCGCCAATAAACATAAACAACGTAATCAGATACTGAATGTAAACAGAATCAAAGTGATGAATACTGTCGTTGTATATAGAAAAACCACCGGTGGCCAACGTCGTGAACGCATGGTTGATTCCGTCGAAAAAACTCATTCCGCCCGACATCAATAAACCGCATAACAGGAGAGTGAGACCGGTATAAATGTACCAGAGCCGTTTGGCTGTTTCCCGGATCCTGGGCTGCAATTTATCGTGCGATATTCCGGGAACTTCGGCAACAAACAATTGAATTCCACCCACTCCAAGAATGGGTAATATGGCGACGGCTAAAACGATCATTCCCATACCACCAATCCATTGCGTGCAACTGCGCCAGAAAAGCAATCCTTTCGGCATTGCTTCAATGTCATTCAGGATGGTAGCGCCGGTGGTGGTAAAGCCCGACATTGTCTCGAAAAAAGCGTCGGTATAGATGGGAATCGATCCACTTAAGTAGTAAGGCAAACTTCCAAATAACGATAAAACAACCCAGCCCAGGGCCACAATCAAATAACCTTCGCGCTTGCGGACTTCCTGTTTGGTTTTTAAAGTAAGACCGGCCGCGCCTCCTCCGATCAGGATACTGACTGTCGCAGATGTTAGTAAATCCTTCCAGCTTTCTTCACCGAAGTACAGCGAAAAAGGAATGCTGAGCAGCATAAATACTCCGATCAGAGCGGCAAGCACTCCGAGAATATGGACAACGGATTTCCAGCGAAATCGGGTCATGGCTTACCTGAAAAACGCTTCAACTTTATGTATGTATTCTGGTTTCGAAAGAACCACAACATGATCCTGAGGGCGAAATACAAAATCACCCGAAACAATAACTCCGGTTCCGCTGCGTACAACTCCACCAACAATGGCTTCTTTTGGAAATTTGCATTCCCGTAAGGCACGGCCGTTGACACCCGAACGTTCGCTTACTTCGAACTCCAGCACTTCAACATCTGCCCCGTGAATACTCGCCAGTGAGAGTACTTCACCTTTTCGCAGATATTTAAAGATAGAATTGGCAGCAATCAGTTTTTTGTTGATCAACGTATCCACTCCAATATTCTGCGACAGGTGGATGTAATCAATATTCTCGACCAGCGCGATCGATTTTTTAACCTCGTTGTTTTTCGCAACCAGGCACGAAATGATGTTGGTCTCTGAATTGCGCGTCACCGCCACAAACGCATCCATTTCCTCGAGGTTTTCATCTTCTAGTACATCCAGGTCGCGCCCGTCGGCATTGATGATGAGTGTGTTGGGTAATAGTTCAGTCAATTCGTGACACCGTTCTCTGTCGGCTTCAAATAACTTTACGCGGTATTTTCTGCTTAGCAATCTTGCCGTTTGATATCCGACCGGTGTTCCGCCGAAGATCATCACGTTTTTAATGTCGATGCGCTTTTTGTTGGTTACCTCCAAAATCTCATCAATTCCCCGGCTCTTCGCAATGAAATAGGCGTGGTCGTGAACGCGAAAGTGCGTGTCACTGCGGGGAATCAGGGTTTTGTTATTGCGCAACAACGCCACCGTAATAAAAGTGTTATCCGGATTCAAATGGGCAGTTTCGGCCAGGGTTTTATTCACCAGCGGACTGCTTGCATTTATTTTAACACCCACCAGAGAAAGTTTGCCTTTATCAAATTCGTGAAAATCGGTAAATGCTGATTCTTTCAGTAGCCGTTTGATTTCTGCGGCGGCCAGCATTTCCGGAGAAATAATCTCATCAATACCGAGACTGGCCAATTGTAGTTCATCCTGCTGAAGGAGGTATTCCGGATTGCTCACGCGGGCAACGGTTTTTTTAGCTCCCAGTTTTTTGCCGAGGATGCAGGTGGTGAGGTTGGTCTCTTCGCTCGAAGTCACCGAGATGAGCAAATCAGCTTTCCCGATATTTGCTCCGTTCAGCGTAGAGTACGACGTGGAATTCCCTTTGATGGTTTGTACATCGAGGTGATTGCTGGCATACTTGAGTTTATCTGCATCCTTATCGATAATCGTAATGCCGTGGCCTTCGAAAGTCAACAGTTTTGCGAGGTGAAAACCCACGTCTCCTGCGCCTGCAATAATGATTCTCATGAAGTACGCTTATTCATAGCGGTGGCAAATATACGGCACCAAACATTGATGGAGCGGAATAATGCCGTGAAATTGGAATATGCCACCGAACTACCGGATAGCCATTGATTCTTCTTAAACTGTTTTTCCGTTCAGTATCACCTGATCAACCAATTGCGAACCGAAGCTGTACGGCAGGAAAGCCAGTGATGACATGGGTTTGGTGAGGATTACATTGGCTCGTTTTCCCACGGTGATGCTGCCCAGTTCGTTTTCGAGTCCCATGGCATAAGCGCCGTTTTGGGTCGCGGCATTGAATGCTTCTTCGGGCGTCATTCCCATTTTTATACAGGCCAGAGAAAGCACAAACGGAATATTTCCCGAAGGAGTTGATCCGGGATTGTAATCGGTAGCCAATGCCATAGGTAAGCCGGCGTCGATAATTTTGCGTGCCGGGGTGTATGGAATGCTGAGGAAAAACGAGCAGGAGGGAAGTGCGGTCGCCATGGTTTTGCTGCCGGTGAGCGCTTTAAGATTATTGTCATCCAGGAGTTCGAGGTGATCTACCGACAGTGCATTGTGTTTAACCGCCACTTCAATTCCGCCAATGATGGTAAACTGGTTGACATGGATTTTCGGGGTAAAACCATGTTTCACTCCGGCTTCAAGAATCCGATCGGTATCATCGGCAGAGAAATAATTCGTTTCGCAGAAAACGTCGATATATTCGGCCAGATTCTCAGCAGCGATGGCCGGAATCATTTCGTCGATAATGAGGTTAACGTATGCCTCGTTGCGGTTTTTATAATCTGCAGGAACCGCATGCGCGGCCAGGAAAGTGGATTTAATGGCTACCGGACTGCTCTCTTTTAGTCGCGCAATAACGCGCAGCATTTTCAACTCGGTTTCGAGACTCAGGCCGTAACCACTTTTAATTTCGATGGCTCCGGTTCCCATGCGCATCACTTCATTGAGGCGTTGGGATGCACTTTGGAAAAGTTCATCTTCGGAAGTCTCTGCGAGTTTTTTCGCAGAATTAAGAATTCCGCCGCCGCGCTCTGCAATTTCTGCATAGCTGAGCCCACGGATTCGGTCTACAAATTCTGTTTCGCGATTACCGGCATACACCAGGTGTGTGTGCGAATCGCACCAGGCAGGTAATACATAACGTCCATCGGCATCGATGACTTCCAGATCATTCCAGTCGGTGATTCCGCTCCAGTCACTCATCGGTCCATAACCAGCAATTTTTCCGTCTTCAATGGCCAGAAAGGCGTTTTCGATCATCGGAAAATCTCCCATGGCTTTGCCCGCTACCCAGCCCGGAGATTCGTCGTAAATACCGGCCAGACCTTTGATGTTTTTAATGAGGATGCGCATGATTCTTTTGCCTTAAATGATGAAATGGCAAAGGTGCGAAAAATGGAGAAGTCAGTTTTCCAGGTCTCAGGATTTCTTTATCAATCCGTAAATCGCAATATTATTTTACTCAATTACACCTTACGTGGCGGAATCGAAAATTAATTATCTCATCATTCATCATTCATCACTTTTAATTATCGACGGTGGATTTAAACTTATGAATTTCAAGCCGAATCTTCGTTCCCTCGTTGCTTTCTATCGATAAAATGCCCTCCAGTTGCTTCACCAGAGATTGCACGAGTTTCCGGCCGAAGGTTCCCGATCTGATTTTATCTTCGTCATAACCTACACCATCATCCACGATTTCGAGCAGTAATATTTTTCCAGGATTGGTCAGGCTGATCGAAAGTGTGCCGCTGCGGTCCTCGGGAAATGCGTATTTCAATGCATTGGTGATCAGTTCATTCACGATCAAGCCCAAAGGAACGAGTGTGTCGACATCCAGTTCGAGCGGATCGATATTCAGTTTCAGTGATACCTGATCTTCATCAATGTTGTAGGTATGAAACAGCTCGCTACACAACTTGCGCATATACTCCTGCACATTCACACCTGTAAGATTTTCGCGTTGGTAAAGGCTCTGGTGAATGAGCGCCATAGAGCGAACCCGGCTTTTGCCTGCATTGATGGCTTTCAGTGCAGTTTCATCATCAGTGCTGCGACCTTGCAGTGACAAC
Source organism: uncultured Flavobacteriales bacterium (assembly GCA_937911795.1). Classification (GTDB taxonomy): domain Bacteria; phylum Bacteroidota; class Bacteroidia; order Flavobacteriales_D; family SKUL01; genus SKUL01. The sequence continues at coordinate 10,279 of CALDPJ010000278.1, forward strand.
AGACTCGACACGATTTGCAGGTTGTTTTTGACGCGGTGATGGATCTCGCGCAGAAGCAGGTCTTTATCGGCAAGTGCTTTCGAAAGCGCTTTTTGCTGACGGAGGTTTTTCCGGATGAGCAGGAAAAGAATGATCGAGAAAATGGTAATTAACACCAACCCGATTGCACCAATAAGAATGGTGCGGTCTTTTTGCTTGATCAGTTCCTGAGACGTCTTGTTTTCGAGGTCGAGAAAAGCGATTTGTTGTTTTTGTTTTTCGCTTTGGTATCGCACTTCCAGCTCGTTAATCTGGCTTCGGCTTTCAAGGCCAAGCAGGCTGTCACTGAGTTCTTTGAAAGTCTGGTGATGATCGAATGCTGTTTCGAAATCGCCTTTTTGGCCATACGCTCTTGCGCGCATTCCGAACAACTCCATCTGTTCTTTTAAGCCGAGATCGTGGTCCAGTTTTTCTCCGAGCGAATCAAGAGTCGCGATAGCAGCATCAACTTCGCCTTTATCCAGTTGCAAATCCACGAGCAGCCAGCGGCTGGCCATCCTCAGCGACGGAATGTCAATGCTGTCGGCCAGAGAAATGCATGCGAGAGCATAGGGTTCAGCAGCTTCATTATTGCCCATTTTACTGAGCACATTGCCCATGTTGTATCGACTCAAAACTTTGGCGTAATCGTCGTCCATATTTTCGTCAATGGTGTATGCTTTGGTATAAGCCACGAGCGCTGAATCAAGCATTTTTCGCTTTTCGTAAACCAGTGCAATGTTGGTGTACGAAATGGAAGTCTGGATGGAATCGTCGGTTAACAGGGCGAGTCGGTTCGATCGGTTGTGATATTCAAGCGCTTCGTCAAAATTCCCGATTTCGGAATGGAGATAACCCAGTTTACTTCCCGCTGACATCATGCCCACCGTGTCATTTAGTTCTTCGCTCAGCCGCAATGATTTCGATGCAGCTTCCGTGCTTTTGGCAAAATCTCCCTTGTCGGAATACAAATTGGCCTTTACCATGTATACCGCAGCGAGGTGCGGTTTGCTGTTGCGCTCCTGGTAATAAGCCTCGTATTTATCAAAGTTCTGCTCGCTTTCTTCGTAGCGGTTGAGGTTTTTATAAAAAACTCCGTAGTAGTAATACAGCACATCTGCTTTGTAGGCGGTGTCTTGCTGAGTGTGCAGTTCCTCGATCTGACCGAGCAAAGCAATACTTTCACTTGGCTTTTCCCGCGCCAGTGACCATGAAAGGTTCAGTAGAGAATCAATTTGTGTGCGCAGTTCTTCTTCCTGTGATGCGGCTGAATTATCCTGTGCTGGCAAGTCCGGAATACAGAACAACAATGTCAATATCAACAAGGAAAATTTTAGTTTTCCTGAAGTGTACATCTTTTGATTGTTGCGCATAAAATTCCGAAGGTTGGTTTAATTCAGGAATTGGATCGGTTGAACAATTTTCTGATGGACCGCAAAATGCTCCCAACTAAGCTAAGATCTTTTTCTGAAAACTGCTCGTGATCTTTCTCGGAGCGAAGATGTTTGTTGAGCCGTTTGTCGATTTCGAGCAGGGAATGCGTGGTTTGCCAGAGCAGCAACTGCTGTTCAACGGCCATTGCTACGATGCTGTTGAATTCATTGTATTCGGTTTCTTCCATGCCCGGATTCTATTTTGAACTTGCAGCCAATTATCCGCTTACAAAGTTGGGGAATCGAAGTACGATTGGGTTCACCCGAAGGGATGATTTGTGGTTAAACTATAGGGTAGTCGGATTAGGATTATTACTACCGATTCAATCAATTCTTTTCATATTGACCATTGTTCCGTTATAAAACGTGTATATAAGTTCGGTAAAACCGTGGTTGTTGCTGAAAACAAAATCCAGATGATTGATATGTGCCGGATTGATATCAGGTGTCGCCTTGGCGGAAATTTTCCAAAGGTCAACCTTCTGTCCGGTGACTTTATAATCCCATACAACTTTGGTATTTGAAATGTCGCCCCATCCTTCACCAATAAATAACATTTTCGAATAGGTCTTGCCATCGTGTAGCGGAAATTCAACTCTGGGAAAAGGCGCGAGTTCTAATGTTTTGTATTGATTGTGACGCGGCGGATGAAACCAGCAGGACTCCAGATTATCAACTGCGCCGGTAGTGTCAGAATTCACCCAGCCAATCGACGAAGCATTCCGAAACAGGGAAGTGTCAAGGTGTTCAAGGTTGTATTTTATTATAATCTCCAATTGCTTGTCCGGAGCGCCTTGCCAGGGTCTGCCGGTAGCTGTGATGGTAATCGTATCCAAAGTCAAAATACTGTCCTGTGTGTACTCAATTGCATATACAATGGTCTTACCCGTTGAGAAGATTTTTCCTTGACCAAACGCCCAAGTATTCATTAAAAACAACAGTATCGTAATGGAAGTTTTCATTTAAAAAGGGAAGTACAGGTTGGATAGATTTAAATATAATTGATTTCCAGAGGACAATATAAAAGGTTTTTAATTGGCTTCACGAGCGAATAATGAGTAATTTGAATCAACAATAGAATTTTTACTAATTATATTTAACTAACCATGCAAGCACAAAACAAAGGTTATGATTTGACGGCCACACTAAATGACCAGGTGGTGTCTTACGACGATTTGGGGGAAGGAAATGTTCCGATTGTTTTTATACACGGTTTTCCATTCGATAAAACCATGTGGCGGAAACAGCTCGATGATTTGAAATCTACGCACCGGGTTATAGCTTACGATCTCCACGGTTTTGGGAAATCCACAGACGAGGATACCGCCCTGAGCATGGATTTATTTGGTGACGATCTCATAAATTTTCTTGATCACCTGTACATCGAAAAGGCAATTATTTGTGGTTTGTCGATGGGCGGTTATATCGCGCTGAATGTGATGCAGCGATTCCCGGAGCGCTTTGAAGCCTTGGTTTTGTGCGATACGCAATGCATTGCCGACAGTGATGAGGCGCGGGGAAAGCGCATGGCGGCCATTGAAGATATCAATGCGAATGGAACGAAAGAATTCGTAGAGAATTTTTTAAAAGGTGCTTTTTACGAAGGTTCCTTCACTAGCAAAAAGGAAGTTGTCGAAGAATTAAAGAACGTCGTTTCCTCGAATTCCCCGGAAGTTTTAACCCGTGGCCTGAAAGCATTGGCCAACCGTTCGGAAACCTGCTCCACTTTGAAAAAAATCAGCGTTCCGACCTTGATTATTTGCGGAAAGGAGGATGGATTGACGCCACCAGTCCGCTCACAGGAGATGCATGAAAAAATTAAAGACTCCACTTTGCGCATTATAGAAAACGCCGGTCATGTCTCCAACCTCGAACAACCTGAAGCTTTTAATAAACATTTACGGGAGTTTTTGAATGGTTAATGATTTAATGGTTAATGGTTAGTGAATTAATGATTAATGAGTGATGTTGAGCAAATTCTAAAATCTCCCATCTCATATCTCATAACTCCTATCTCATCACTCATAACCCATCACTCATCACTCCTCACTCAAAACTCCTTGCTATATTTACCGCCATGGCCGGAAACAGCTTCGGAACACTTTTCAGATTAACCACATTCGGCGAGTCGCACGGTGCAGCAATCGGTGGAATCATCGACGGCTGTCCTGCTGGTTTATCCGTTGATACCGAAGCCGTCCAGCGCGCACTCGACCGCCGCAAACCCGGCCAATCGGAACTCACCACACAACGCAAAGAGAGCGACAAAGTACAGTGGCTTTCCGGAATTTTTGAAGGCGTTACCACCGGCACACCCATCGGTTTCCTGATCGTAAACGACGACCAAAAGTCAGAAGATTACAACCACCTCGCTACGACTTTCAGGCCCTCCCACGCCGATTTTACTTATCAAGAGAAATACGGTCACCGCGACCATCGGGGCGGCGGACGTTCCAGTGCCCGCGAAACGGCCTGCCGCGTGGTGGCCGGTGCCATTGCAGCACAATTGCTGGAAACACAAGGTGTAAAAATCGCAGCGTTTGTATCCGCAGTAGCTGATGTGGAAGTTGCTGAAAATTATAATGATCTCGATCTTTCTAAACGCTACGAAAGCAAAGTCCGCTGCCCGCACGAATCCACGGCCAAAGAGATGATCGCTGCGATTGAGCAAGCCCGCGATGCAGGAGATTCTCTTGGCGGAATTGTGACCGGAGTAATTCAATCTCCACCCTCGGGTTTGGGAGAACCGGTTTTTGATAAACTCCACGCCGACCTGGCAAAAGCGATGATGAGCATCAACGCCGTGAAAGGCTTTGAAATCGGTTCTGGTTTTGCCGGTACAAAATTGCGCGGATCGCAGCACAACGATGCTTTTTTTCTGTCCGAAGGGAGTGTGCGCACCAAAACCAACCGCTCGGGAGGAGTGCAGGGTGGCATCAGTAACGGAGAAGATATTTACTTTCGCGTGGCATTTAAACCCACAGCAACGCTGATGCAAAAACAACAATCCGTCAATCAGGCCGGCGAGGAAGTTACCCTCGAAGGCAAGGGACGCCACGACCCGTGCGTGTTGCCGCGAGCGGTTCCGATTGTTGAAGCCATGGCAGCGCTTGTATTGGCAGATCACTACCTGCGCAATAAAACTTCCAAAATCTGACATGAGAAAACTACAGCTTCACTGGCAAGTCATCATCGGACTCCTGCTCGGAGTAATCTATTCCTACCTCTCGGTAACCTTCGACTGGAATGACTTTACGCTGGACTACATCATGCCCTTTGGTGATATTTTCATCAACCTGCTCAAGCTAATCGCAGTGCCGCTCGTGTTGTTTTCGATCATTGTCGGAGTTGCCTCATTAAAAGATATCCGCAAACTCGGGAAAATGGGCGCCAAGACGCTCGGATTGTATGTGCTCACCACAGCATTTGCGGTAACCGTGGGTTTGGTGCTCGTCAACCTGATCAAACCCGGCGACAAAACTGTTGAAAGTCTGCGGCAGGAAAACCGCATTGGTTATGAACTCTGGCGTGCCGATGCAGGCGTTCAGAAGCTCGATGATATTTGTCTTTCCTGCGATCCGGCTAATCAAGCGATGATCGACCGTGTTAAGGAAAAAAGTCAACTCGATAAACCCGATGGCTGGGTGGCCGACAAACTGCAAAAAGCCGAACAAACCAAACGGGAAGGTCCGCTGAAACCACTGGTTGATGTGGTACCGGATAACATCTTTGTTTCGCTTTCTTCGGGAGCCATGTTGCAGGTAATATTCTTCGCGATTCTGTTTGGAATCGTGCTCGTTACACTGCCAGAAGACAAGCAGAAACCCGTATTCCATTTAATAGACGGACTGAACGATGTATTCGTGAAAATGGTTTGGGTGGTAATGAAGGCCATGCCGTTTTTCGTGTTCGCTCTCATGGCCGGACAAGTTGTGCAGGCCGCAGGAACCGATCCCGAGAAATTCACAGAACTGCTTTCATTCCTGCTGTGGTATGGATTTGTCGTAATCATCGGCTTGGTGTTCATGGCTTTCCTTTTTTACCCGTTGCTGGTTTCAACGTTGGTTAAAGACATCAAATACCGCGGATTTCTTGCTGCGATGCGCGATGCACAGATTACCGCTTTTTCAACCTCGTCATCGGTGGCCACGCTTCCGGTCACAATGAACTGCGTGCATGACAACCTCGGTGTTTCCGAAAGAACTTCGAGTTTCGTTTTACCAATTGGTGCTACAATCAACATGGACGGAACCAGTCTGTACCAGGCGGTTGCAGTAGTTGCACTCGCCCAGTTTCACATGGTTGATCTCACCATCGGACAACAAATGGTCATCATCATTACAGCGTCATTGGCTTCGATCGGTGCTGCGGCCATTCCGAGCGCAGGTTTGGTGCTGATGATTATCGTGCTAGAATCCGTAGGATTAAACCCCGCGTGGATCGCCCTCATTTTCCCGATCGACCGGATTCTCGACATGTGCCGTACGGTGGTGA
>CALDPJ010000279.1 GCA_937911795.1 uncultured Flavobacteriales bacterium
TATTAACCAACAAAAATCCCGGTGTGTCTGATGGCGCACCGGGATTTTTTATTGAATCCAACCAAAAGGTATTATCTGGTTTACATAATCACTAAATGAGCTGTCAATAAAAAAAAAAAGAATTTACATTTGACAGTCTCCAAATAATAAAAATACTTACCGGAACGTGATCACTCATTTATTCATTGAATGTAAAAACCGAAAGGGAATTTGAATTGTAACAATTCTCCTTTTCTTCTTTTCTATTCCTTCATTTTTTTGTGGTTTTTCATGCCGTGCATTCTTGTGGCGCAGCAAACAGTTGATTTTTCGCAACTCATCAACCGTACGCATACCGAACGCACGGTTTTACTTATGGATTATTACCGGGAGTATCTCCGTAAACAGGATTCCATTATTACATTTAATCAGATTGAAACTGTACGTCGATTGGCGACAGATCATAATGATGAAGATTTGATGCTGGAAGCAGATTTAATGGAAGCGCATTATTACGCTTATCGCTATGATCCATACCATCCTGTTGTTTCTAAAACATTGCCAGGGCTTATCGTCAGGGCAAAGGAAAAAAATGCGCTATGGCTGGAAAGCCGGGTAGAAAGTCTGTATGCCACGCGATTTTTAGAGTATCTCTATTATGCCCAGGCATTCAAACACCTCACCAATGCAGTAAACTTACTGGATAAGGAGAATCCAGCAGAATACCCGATCAAATTTATCTGCCTGTACCTGCTTGGAGATTTACATTTCGCGTTCAGGGAGTATAATCAGGCCATTTTCATGTTTAACAGGGCATTGAAAAACAGGTCTGAACACGATTTGGAATATTATGTCCTGCCTGTTCGCAATTCTATTGGGTTGGCATACAGACAGCTGAATAAGCTTGATTCCTCAGACCTTTGGTTCCATTACGCGTACAAAAGTGCACAGGAATATGACAATGCCATTTGGGAGGTTTTGTGTCTGGGGAATCTGGGTGAGAACCATTATCTGAAAGGAAATTTCTCTGAGGCTATTCCATTGTTGCAGCAAGATGCGGCGGCCGCCATAAAAAGAAATGATCCGGGTAGTGCGTCCAATGCGCTGAGTTTGTTGGGCGATATCCATCTCGAACTTGGAAACATTCCCCTTGCCAACCAGCTCCTGAACGACGCATTGTTCCACGCCCGACGATCCAAAGAATACAGACGATATAAAGTGGTGTTCCCTTATTTGGTGAAACTATATGCTGTCCAAAACAAAGCGGATTTGGTGCATACTTATCTCGATTCGATATTCATTGTCAATGATAGTTTAGCCAGGGTGTTCGACCGTTTGATACTTTTACGGGCCGAACAATCGCTGAAACTTGAAAGTATTTCCAAAGAGGCCGCCGGTCTTGAAGCAGACAGGAAGCACCAATTAATATTCCGCAATTCTATCATTGCATTGCTGGTTATGCTGGTTGTTATTGTAATACTGTTATTCAACCGTCATAGAATTAAATTACAGAGTAAGCAGAAGTCAATTTTGGAAGAGAAAAAGCTGACTGAAACCGGTCTTGAGTTGGCGAAAAGTCAACTGCAGGATTTCGTAAAAGCAATGCAAATAAAGAATGCTGAACTGGATCGTACCAGGGAGGAATTGAAACGATTATCCTTTGCAGAGTCTGGTGATGTGGGTGATGAAAATATTGAAATTTTACAGAGTGCCATCATTCTTACAGAAGAGGACTGGGAGAACTTTAAATTGCTTTTCGACAAAGTTCATAAGGGTTTTCTCGGAAGATTGGCGGCAAAACATCCGAATATCAGCCAGGCGGAAACCCGTTTTATTGCGTTGACCAAAATGGAGATCAATCCAAAGCAAATGACCGCTGTTCTTGGAGTGGGAGACAGCACCATCCGGCAGGTAAGATCGAGGTTGAGAAGAAAACTGGAGATCGGAAGCCAGGAAGAATTCATTCAGCTAATCAATTCTATTTGAGTTAGTTTAGGGTCGGAGTGTGAGTTGTCACACTTTTGTCACACCTGTTTTGCGAAATGATCGGCGAACAAGCCTCAATTTTGACGGCATGTGTTTCGGACAATCATCAGATTATTTTCCATTGGCCAAAGGGACCTTGATCGTTGTGGTTATTGTGCTGCTTTTTGCAGCCGTCATATTTACAGTTTATCTGTGGTATGATATAGAGATAAGAATTATTGAGAAACACCTGGAAACCCTGTCACAAAAGGAGATTAACTTTTCCATGAAAATATATCAACTTAAAACATATGATTCTGAAAAACAGTCCCTAATGCTGTGCTCCGGAATGAATCAGTATTTAAAATCATAGTAAGTCAATTCAATTAATTCGTAAATGTTTAATCCAAAATCAATTCACTTATGAGAATGTTTTTACGCTTTGCCCAATCTGTGTTCACAATGGCATCTGGGCTAGCCTTTTTAGGCTTATGTATACTGTCTCTTGCACCAGGTACGGCACTGGCAGAATATCACTTTCCACTGGAAGGACCGGAAACAGTCACCTATACACCTTTTTCTAGTCCGCTGGATATTAGTGAGGTGCCCGCAGGTACTTATAGCAGTTTTACGGCGGAAGCGAGTCTATGCGACGCTGTGAACATTGCTTCTGCACCAGTTATAGATCAATCCATTGTTTGTGACGGGTCTAACGATATTGGAAGTGCTGATGTAGCCAATATTTGTGGTTCCGCTTTGTACTACGATGGTGAAGAAGCGTTGTATACATTCACACCTGCAACCACTGCAGATTATGTAGTGTCAATCGAGGGTAACGCTACCAACACAATAATGGTTTATGAAGGTTGCCCGCTTACAGGAACATGTATGGGAAATTCTCAGAGTGGTTCTTCTAGCGGAAGTGTGACGGTATCTTTGACTTCGGGTGTGGAGTACTTCATCATGTTCGATGTCTGGTCAACACCCAACAGCCCTTGTCCCAGTACGTTTAGCCTCGAAGAAATGGTTCCTTTAGAAGCTCCTTGTACCAACGAAGGGTTTGGTCAATATCCTTTTAGTATTGTAACTCCTGCTTCGGATGGTTCAGTAACGCAAATTTCCACGGAAAACGCTACGGGAGATTATGGAATTTTTCAGCTTACAGGTGGTCAAACCTATGATTTTACAAACGATGATCCTGATAGCGTGTACTACACAATAACCGATAATACAATAAATCTTAATATACAGGGTCATGGTCCCGGGCTATTTTCATTCTCTCCGGCTGTATCTGGTGAATACAGGGTTTATCTTCATGAAGATGATGCGTGTAACATTGATGAAGACACCTATTTTACAACCTTTGTTCAATGTACCAGTTGCGAAATGTCAGGATGTACCAACCCTCTGGCATTCAATTACAATCCTGAAGCAATAGAAGACGATGGATCATGCATTGTTCCAACCTGTGCTGATCCTGCTCAGAACTATACTCACTGTTACGGAAGCGATGCCAACGACCAATTTCTTTATAATGGCACGAGCCCCGGTGATATGCCAATTTTGGTGATCAACAGCGGAACGACCGAAAGCGGATTTGATTATCTTACCATTTATGACGGTAACAACACGAGTGCACCGGTATTGTACAGTAATAGTGGTAATCACAGCGGCGTGACGGTTCAGTCAACGAGTGGATCATTGTTAATGGTGATAGAGTCGGGTGGAGAAGTTTCCTGTGATACTGGATCTTTGTGCTGCTCAAGCGGTTTGGATTGGGATGTATATTGTGGTGTAATGAGTATGTCTGGTTGTACGAATCCACTCGCTGTCAATTACAATCCTGCAGCAACAGAAGATGATGGATCCTGTTTATACCCGGCCCCGAATGATGAATGTGCCGACGCTATTGCGCTGACTGTTAACGAAAATCAGGACTGTACTTCTGTAACTTCAGGGACGCTTGCTGGTGCCACTGAATCAGCGGGAGGTGACGACTGTTCTGGAAATGCGAACAACGATGTATGGTTTTCTTTTACAGCAACTTCAGGAACCCATTATGTTGATATTCTGAACGTTTCGCCGAATGTGGAGATGAACCACGCAGTATATAGCGGAAGCTGCGGTGCAATGGTAAATATGGTTTGCAGCGATGGAAACAGTAGTACCGCTAATGGTCTTACTATAGGTGCAACCTACCTGGTTCAGGTATACTCTTACAGTTCGAGTGCAACTTCTGCCACTTTTGACCTATGCGTGGGATCACCTCCGTCTCCACCGGCCAATGATGATTGCGCTGGTGCTATAGCACTCAC
>CALDPJ010000280.1 GCA_937911795.1 uncultured Flavobacteriales bacterium
TTCTACGTCCGAATCCTTTTTTACTCGGCATCGGGTTTTTTACAGCCTATCTCACAGCCAGCGGATGGATCTGGATGCGGAGAATTCCGCTCATGTTGCGGGTCCGATACGCGCGCCGGATTGCTTTCGGAGGATTTGCGACAGCGGCATATATGCTGTTCGAAACCTTCGCATACAAACAAGTTAACGTAATTTTACTGGTGTTTGCGCTGATTCTGCTCATCATGGCGACTCCGGATATTTTCCGCCGGAAGAATCCAAAATCACCAGTGACGTTACACGGAGCAAGAATGGGCGGAGCTTATATTGCCGCTCTTACGGCCTTTTTTGTGGTCAACATCGACCTGGGAATTTGGGGCTGGCTGGGGCCTACGGTTGTCGGCTCTCCGTTGATATTTTGGGCGCTGAGAAAATTCGAGACAAAAAGAAAGCAAAGTAGAGTCGTGAAGGTGGAACGGGCAGCATAAGTTGAGATTATCAAAACCCCGCCCGGGAAGTCACCTTCGAAGGATTTAAATATGGATTCTCACTGGTGGTGATCAGCGGAATGGCACCTGGTTCAATACGCACATTGAGAATTCCGGTGTGGCCGATTACTTCGCCGTCGAGCTGCAACAACTGTTCGGGAGAAAGTTTTATTTCTACTTCGGTGGCGGGGTAAACCTTCATGCGCGCTCCTTCAAGAAAAGATTCGTTGATCACCGATAAACCCGCACGAATCACTGTGTCGGCGTCCATTTCTTCGATGACGGTAATTTCGAACGTTCCGTCCAAAGGATTTCCGACCGTGTTCAATGGAACCCCGGTTCCATATCTCGATCCGTTTCCGATTCCGATCATTACCGCACGTCCCGACTTTTTTTGATCTCCCGTGTTGAAGTGGTATTCGAAATCTTCGACGTCGCTGAGCGCCGTCAGCAAATGTTTACCATAAGTTGAAAGTCCGCGGTTTTCATCGGCTTCAAATGCGGCTACTATCTGCGCATTCACACCCACATCTCCCATATGCAGGCAAAGGTGTTTCTCGTTCACCACCAATAAATCCATCGGTACAATCAACTTCGACTGCAACAAATCATCCAACGCAATTTCGGGATTATTGGAAACATTCAGTTCTTTGGCAAAACCGTTGGCCGAGCCCATGGGCACAAAACCCATCGGAATGACATTTCCCAGTGTTGCTTTTACCACGAGCGAAAAAGTTCCGTCGCCACCCGCGCAGGCAATCCGATCGGGCGGTGCATTTTTAATTTGTTGTTTCAGCCGTTCGAGATCGTCGTTGCCCGAGGTTTTGAAAATTTCCAGTTCCGTATCGGACATCCGGCAGTGCTCCCGGGTAAATTCCAGAAAACCGGTTTTATCGGTACCACCGGAAATGGGATTAATGACCAGCAGCAGCTTCATCGATAAGGGCGTTAACAGGGGTTTCTATTTCACTAAAATGCTCGTATGAATATACGGCGGTTTCTCCGGAAAACTGCTCTAATTTCTCGGTGTTTTTTTCGTCCGAAATAAACCCGGTTTTGCGCAGATACACAGAATGCACACGCTCCTGAAATTTTTTCATAACCTGACGATACACCCATGGGTCATCCTGAGAGTCGTCGCCAAACAGGATGAATTTAGTGTTCGGAAACTGGCTCATCAACTGAGAAATCCGGTTCATTTTGTATTCTCTTCGGCTCGTGCGGTCAAAGACTTTATTCCAGCGCTGAAATGGTCGCAGCAACACGGGTCCGATGGGCAGTTCGTGAAACACGAGAAAATTGGTGATGATCGAGTAGAGGTTGTACTCGCTGGCCGAAACATAAGCAAATGGAATTTTGGATTTAAGCCGACGG
>CALDPJ010000281.1 GCA_937911795.1 uncultured Flavobacteriales bacterium
GCAGTATTTCCCGTATTTCCTCCTACGCAGGTGCCGCAATTGTCAGTTGTGGCAGTCCCGCCCCAATCACCGTTACAGTCCTGGATGCAGGGAGGTAAACCGGTTGTTCCGGCCACACAGTTTCCGCAATTGTCAACATATGCCGAACCCCACATGGCACCTGCACAATCCACACAGTCGTCAAAAACGGAGGCATTGTTGTCGTTGCAATCTCCATTGTTGCTTACGTATCCCGGAGGTTGGTCGCAGTCAGAAACCGAATTGAAAGGGTTACCATAACCGTCTCCGTCGTTGTCGACATACCAGGTAGTTTCTGAAGTAACGGAGATATAGTTCGATTTAATTTCAACATCGTAGCCATGCGCGTTGATGGCTTTCAGGGTGACGTTGTATGTTCCGGCAGTTGAATAGGTAATGTTGGCAGGATTCTGGGCAGTAGACGTGGCAGGTGTTCCTCCCTCAAACGTCCATTCCCATTGGGTGGGTCCATCGGTGCTCATGTCGCTGAAATCAATTGATTCACCAACACAGATGTTGGTATTTTCAGCGATGAAATTGGAAACGGGTATCGCGCCGCCCGAACTACTTACACAGAATGGTGTAACTTCTGAACCTGCAAATTGAGAACCTGAAGCCAGTATCGATCCGTCGCTCGCCTGCACAGTGTAGGATCCTGCGCCAAATGAGCAGCAAAAGCCATCGCCGTATGAATCATAAATTTTGAATTCGTAGCATCCGTCTTCGAGGCATACGTTGTGAACATAATTGGTGCCGATAGCGCCATTCACATACGGACCTCCGGAAGCAACCACTACATTTGAGTTGTCGAACAACTTCCAGCTTGTTTCACTTCCATAATAATCGGTTACAATAGTAACAGTGATACCGTTGCCCGAAATGGTCTGGTAGGCCGAAGTTGAAGTGTCGTTTGAAGCATTTTGGTCAACGCTGCCGTTGGGAGCGTTGGTGGTAGCCATAAAGTTACCTCCTCCGGCTGGTCCGGTGTAGGCGGGAAGTGTTACCTCCTGAGATGTTCCTGTAGTGAGTGATCCGGTCCAGTTATAGGTTTGAGGGTTTACTCCGTTTACGCTGTATTGTATGGTTACGGAATTTAAAGTTGCAGATCCGAAATTGGTGAGTGTTACAGTAGGGGTGAACTGAGGAGAGCACAGTTGACCAGTGGGAGCTGCAACAGCGGTAATACCCGCGTCGAGGTTACTAACAGGTACACAGGCCTGAGAATTTAACAGGTTGGATCGGGAACCCATAAGGGCTGCGCGCATACGGTCTCTCTGACCGGCAGTAAACATATCCTTACAGGTCTGACTGGTATAATCGAGGTAATTTTCTACCTGTTGGGTTCCACCGCAGGCAGGACTGTTACAGTTGCTGTTGGATGTAGTAGGAGGGGTGTCGCACACGCGGTCTCCCTGGGTGCTGCAGTTGCTTTCGTTACAGTTTCCGCCCTGAAATGTGTGGTAAAGGTTTAAGCCGTGCCCCAGCTCGTGCGTGGTGGTACGGTTCATATTGGTGTAAGATTTCAGATTTCCTACAGTTCCGAAAGCGTTGTAAAGAATTACGGTTCCATCAACCGAACTTGTAGTCGGGAAATAAGCGTAACCCTGAATACCGGACTGGCCGTTGTTGTTTTCAATTTCCGAAACTATCCAGATGTTATAGTATTGTTGATTGGGCCACCGGCTCAGGTTTTTTACATTCATTTCTACCGCACCTTGCCCCTGACCGGCGGTAATTCCCTGCTCTTCGTACAGACTCACCACGCGACCATCTACCCGGTTGATTCCGTTGGTAGGATTGTCGTCCGGATCGCGCACGGCAAGACAAAATTCAATATCAGTATCAACACCGGCACCATCTCCATTGGTTCCGGGCATTTTGCGGTAATCTTCATTAAGTGCGTTAATGGCAGAATAGATTTGCTCGTCAGAGATATTTGTTCCGCTGCCAACGGGTTCTCCTTTGTGTATTACATGTACGACAACCGGTACAGTCAAAATCGCATCGCGCATTCCGCCAAAATCTGCCTGAATAACATCGCGGATCATTGTCTCACGCTGTGCCATTTCTGCCTGGTACACCGGGTCAGCCAGCAATTGCTGCTCGTGTCTGTGATCAAAAGCACACTGGTGGCCTTCCTCATGGTTGGTATGGAAAACCTGTTTTTCTGGCGATGCCTGCGCGTGATGACCGGCAGGAGCTTGCGTGTACTGCAGAGGAGCTTGTTGTACCTGGGATAACGTTACGTTGCTGATCCCTGAGAAAACCAGGAACAGCAGTGCGTTTCGGATGATGAGAGTGGTAGTAGACTTCATGATAAACAAGTGTTGCAATGTTAGGGCAAATTCAAGATGTGATACTGCTTTGCCAACAAAAGGTTTCCACTTTTCGATGAAGCCTGTGATTTTTAGGCTGTAGCTCCTGATACTCTCAAAGGAGAATTAAAAAAACCCGATGAGGAAAATCGGGTCGGGAAGTTATTAACAATCGCAATATTATTCAGGACTTTTTGTTCGTTGCCCTGATTTGCGCCTCCAGCATATCCCACATGCTTGATGGAATGTCCTTTAGCATATTAAATTGCCCTGCGCCCTGAAGCCATTCGCCGCCATCCATGGTTACTATTTCGCCGTTAATAAACGTTGAAAAGTCTGAAAGTAAATAGGTAGCAAGATTGGCCAGTTCACGAACATCGCCCACACGACCAACCGGAACTCTTTTTTCCATTGAAAATTTTTTGACGAGCTCTCCGGGCAGTAATCTTTCCCAGGCACCTTTTGTTGGAAATGGCCCTGGTGCAATCGCATTGATACGGATTCCGTAAGATGCCCATTCTACAGCCAGTGATTTGGTCATAGCCACAACTCCTGCTTTCGCACATGCCGAAGGAACGACGTAACCGGAACCTGTACTGGCATAAGTAGTGGCGATGTTGAGGATGGATTTATTGTCTTGCTTTTCGTTGATCCAGTGTTTGCCCACTGCAAGCGTACAATTTGCTGTTCCTTTTAATACGATGTCCACAATTACTCCAAAGGCACGCGGTGACAATCGTTCGGTAGGGGAGATGAAGTTTCCGGCTGCGTTGTTGACAAGGCTGTCGATTTTGCCGAAGCGCGAAAGTACTTTTTCGACCATGGCATCCACCTGATCGGGTTGTGTCACGTCGCAGGCGATGGCTTCGACTGCATTTCCTGTGATACCGCTGATTTCATCGGCCGATTTCTGCAGTTTCTCCAGGTTTCGGCTGGTGATGGATACGTTTGCGCCGAGCCTCGAGCATTCGGTAGCCATGGCTTTTCCGAGTCCCGAACCTCCTCCGGTGATGATGATGCTGCGGTCTTTGAAGGTGTCGGCGGGTAGCATGGATTGTACTTTTGCTTCGTTCATTGTTTGGTCGTGATTTTTTGTAAGGTCTAAATATACGGAATGGGTAGGACGAATGAACCCGGATATTCACGTTGGTGGAATGACAGAGGCGCCGGTTGAGCATAGTCGAAACCCAGCCGAAGGAGCGGTTTACTATTCAGAACCGCTACGAAGTTTTCATGCGGGTGTTTTAAATCAAGAAAAACCTTTTCCAAATAATGCTACTTTTATTTCATGAGAAAGTCTTATCCTGCAAAAGTTATACTTGCCTGGAGTGAAGCAGTTTCGGGCAACAAGCAAATCCGTGATTGGCTGATGAAAAATGGCTATCCCGAATTGGGTCTGTTTTCTTTTGCCGTCCGGAATCAGGACGAAGCGCGGAAGTGGCTCATGGCAAATGGATTTCCACACCTGATGGCAACCATCAACGGATCCGAAGGAAATGGCGAAGCAGTGGACTGGTTGATGAAGAACGATTTTGATATCCTCGCACACGTTGCACTTTCT
>CALDPJ010000282.1 GCA_937911795.1 uncultured Flavobacteriales bacterium
TGTGCAAGCAACAGTTGGTTCTGCTCCTCAGGAGATAGCCGGCGATTTTGCGGCTGCTTCGGCTATAATGAATACAGGAGTACGAGCAACTGCGTCATCTGCGGGTATGACAAATATTGGGGTAGATGGTTCTACCAGGGGAGCTGTTTTCAATTTTGGAGCTAGAGGGACTGCTAGTGACGCCAGAATTAATTATGGAGTTGCAGGAATAGCACAAGTAGCCTCAGATTTGAATTTTGGAGTGCATGGAAGAGCGTTGGGACAAGTGAACGAACCATTCAATAACGATAATGTGGGCGTTTATGGTGAAGCTATAAATGGTGCTAACAATTACAATTTCGGAGGATAATTTCGTGCTTGCGGTGCAGAACGAAATATTGGAGTCTATGCTGATGTATGTGAGCCGCTTTCAAGCGATTTTGCTGCATATTTTGTAGGAAATACATTTACCACATTTTCGCCAATTAACCTGAGCGATGAATCAGTTAAAACAGATATCGAATCTATTAGCGGTGCTCTGGAGGTAATCAATCAACTGAATCCGATTCAATATCATTTTGCAACAGAACAGTTCCCGCATATTGGTATGACCGATGATCTTACTTTTGGATTCAGCGCACAAGAAGTTCAGCAGGTGTTACCAACTATTGTTGAAGAAGTCGTGCACCCGGCCAAATATGATACAACCGGAGAAGAAATTTCGCCTTCTCAGGATTTACTTGGGATCCAATATCAGGAATTCATTGCCATTCTCACCGCCGGAATCAAAGAACAACAAGCACAGATCGGAGAACAAGAACAAACCATAGACGACCTGCAAGAAAGTCTCAACAACCAGAACGACCTCATCGCACAATTGATGGATCAAATGGATGCGCTATCTCAACAGGTAGACAATTGTTGTGACGGAGGTTTTAAATACAACCAACCGGAAAATGAACAAGGTTTTGATTTGGATAAACCCTTTCCCGGTGGCAATGTGTTGGACCAAAACACGCCCAACCCTTTCCGTTCTCAAACCACCATCAGCTATTCATTGGAGACCGGCGGAAAGGTGTTGCTGAATGTGTATGATAAGAACGGGAAGATTCTCACAACATTGGAAGAGTCTGAACAACCAGCCGGCACCTACCGCTACGAATGGGATGCTTCGGGCTTACCTGCCGGATTGTACCACTACGCGTTGTATGTAGATGGCGAACTGCTGGTGAAGAAAGCCATTAAACTGAAAGAATAGTTTCGCTCCTTAAAAATCCTCAAATAGTATAAGCAAGAAGGAGCGTTCCGAAAGGGACGCTTTTTTTATTGCAATCAACCATAAATCAACCCCGTCAACTCAACAAATTCCTCCACTGTCAGCGTTTCCGGCCGTCGGTCGAACAGATGATGATCGGTGATGCTGTCGGGTTGCAACATGGGTCGGGAAGAGTTGCGGATGGTTTTGCGGCGCTGGTTGAAAGTGGTTTTTACTACGCGTTTAAAATCATCGACAGAGCAAGGGAGTTGGGTGATGTCATTTCTGCGCAGGCGGATCACCCCGGATTCTACATTGGGTGGAGGATTGAATTCTTCCCGTCCTACAGAAAACAAATATTCGATGTGGTAAAATGCCTGCAATAACACACTCAGAATCCCATAATCTTTATTTCCCGGTCCCGAGGCGATCCGTTCGGCAACTTCCTTCTGAAACATTCCAACAACCTCCGGAACCTGATCGCGCTGCTCAAAAACCCGGAAGAGTATCTGGCTGGAAATGTTGTACGGAAAATTCCCGATGATGCCGACCGCGGTATCGCCAAACTGCTTGTGAAGATCCATTTTCAGGAAATCGCTGGCAAGGATGCGGTCACTGAGTTTGGGGTACTGACGGTTGAGGTATTCTACCGATTCATCATCGATCTCCGACAGCCACAATTCAAAAGAAGATAACTTGAGCAGGTGGTGGGTCAACGCTCCGGTTCCGGGACCGATCTCCAGTAAAACCTTGTAGCCCTTGTGACCATTCAGGCTTTGAGCAATTTGCTCTGCTATTCCGGGATTGATCAGAAAATGCTGACCGAGGTGTTTTTTAGCTCTGACCATCGGTGTGATGGATCACGTGAAGCAACGTTCTGAAAGCCCCGAATTTCCCGTTGTAGCGCTCACTGTGTTCTGCCTGTAGACGCGGTGCGTGTTGTTGCTCGTAGGTTTCGTAATCTTCCATGCTGCGCAGCAGGTACTGGATGGAGTAGGAGGTTCCGCCTTCTTCTTCGGCGAGGATCCGCGCTATTTTGTTTTCGATGAACAACCCGGTGGCCATGACATCGGGAATGTGTTGTTCCTTCATCCAGCGCAACCAGTCGTCGTGCACATCGTTTTCGATAATTACAGTGACATTATACAGTATCATC
Organism: uncultured Flavobacteriales bacterium; assembly: GCA_937911795.1. GTDB lineage: Bacteria > Bacteroidota > Bacteroidia > Flavobacteriales_D > SKUL01 > SKUL01. Next base: position 2,391 of record CALDPJ010000282.1, read on the forward strand.
CGAACATTTCTTTCACCTTGTGGAAGAATCCTTTGTCGCGGTTGGTGGGGTGGGGCTGAAAGTTTTCTGAATTCCGCAGTGATTCAAGCGCCTGCTTTTCCTGTGATGTCAGTGTCTGAGGTGTCCAGATGTTGATATTGACGAGCATGTCACCGGTTTTTCCACCCTGAACGCTCGGCACTCCTTTTCCGCGCAGTCGAACCATTTTTCCGCTTTGCGTGCCGGGTTCCAGTTTGATCTTCGCCTTTCCTTTCACGAGCGGAACTTCGCAACTGGCACCCAGTGCGGCATCAATAAAGTTGACGTAGAGCTCGTAATACAGGTCGTTGCCCATGCGTTTCAGCGTTGGGTGTTCTTCTTCTTCGACCACAATCAGCAGGTCGCCGTTTACACCGCCCATCGGGGCAGCGTTTCCTTTTCCGCTCAGGGTCAGTTGCATTCCTTCTTCCACTCCGGCGGGAATGTTCACGGTAATGATTTCTTCTTCGCGTTTCAGGCCTTTTTCGTCAGCACCGGGAGGCGCTTTGGTAACGGTTTGCCCCATTCCGTTGCAATTCGGACAGGTAGAGCTGGTTTGCATTTGCCCGAGAATGGTGTTGGTGACGCGTGTAATCTGGCCGGTTCCTCCACAGGTGCGGCACGTTCCCATTTCTACACCTTCGGCCTGAACGAGTTTGTTGACTTTTAATTTTTTCTCGACTCCGTTGACGATTTCTTCGAGTGTAAGCTTTACCCGAACGCGCAGGTTGGAGCCTTTAAACACACGTCGTCCGCGCTGCTGGCCGCCGAAGCCACCACCAAAACCACCGCCGAATCCGCCGCCGAAAATATCACCAAACTGGCTGAAGATATCGTCCATACT
>CALDPJ010000283.1 GCA_937911795.1 uncultured Flavobacteriales bacterium
GACCTTCGGAACCACAATCCGACGCTCTAACCAACTGAGCTACAACCACCATTTAGACCTCAATCATCGCTCATAAAAGAGCTTTTGGTTAAGGGTGTGCAAATATAGGATTTTCTCTAAAATCCAATCCAAATTTACGCGCATCAAAAGTAGGTTATTTGCGTATTTTCGCCTCTATGCAACGCCGGCAGCTACATGTGTTGATTTTTCCGAAATGGTATCCGCATTCCGCAGATCCTCAAAACGGAAGTTTTATAGCACACTACGCCCGGAAACTCTCTCTGCAACACAAGGTTTCTGTGGTTTTTCCGGTTCCGGTCGATGAAGAAACGCCGCCCGATGTTCGCGAAGACGGAAATCTGCTTGAAATTCGCATCCCATATGTGCAATCATTATTGCTGTGGACGCCGATCCGGAAGCTGATTAATTACACACGATTTCGCAACGCGGTGAATCAAGGTGTTGTGCAGATGCTCGCGCAACGGGAACCGCCGGATCTGATTCATGCCCAGGTATTGATCCGCCCCGCTCTGTTTGCTTCACGACTTTCGCAACACTGGGAAATTCCGTGGTTGCTTACCGAGCACAGTTCCGACTTCCTCCGGAAACATGCAATGTCAAAAATAAAGCATCGAATCATCCGTCAATTGTGTGGACAGGCTGCCTTTCTTGTGACGGTATCTTCCCCATTGGCCGAAAAACTTCAGTCGATCACCGGAAGAACAGTAGAAGTCATTCCAAATCTGATCAGCTTCAACACCATTAAAAAAACACCGGCACCGCGCGATGTCATTCACATCGCCGTTATTGCCGATCTGGTGGATTCGATAAAAAATATCAGCGGAATTCTGAATGCGCTGGCCCGGATAAAGGAGAAAATCCCTCCTTTTAAACTGACAATTGTCGGTGACGGTCGTGACGGGGCTTTTTTAAAATCACTCACCGCTGATCTTGAACTACGCGAGGTCGTCGATTTTATCGGCCGGAAAGAGCAGCCCGAAGTGATGGAGTTTTTAGCGGAAATAGATTTTCTGATCACCAACAGCCGGATTGAAACTTTTTCGATTGTATCCGCCGAAGCAATTGCTTCCGGAAAACCGGTAATTGTGACGCGCTGCGGCGGACCGGACCAATGGTTTCGTCCCGGCTACGGCAAAATGATCGATGCTGATGATCCCGCTCAACTCGAATCGGCGATCGTGGAAATGTGTACCTCTTTCAAGTCGTACGACGCCGCCGAAATGGCGCGTGAAATCCGGGAGCAGTTTGATCCGGAACTGGTAATGACGCGGTACGAAGACCTGTACCGGCAAATGACAGGTTTATGAGCTCACCGGAAAAACTGCGCTTCGGTATTCTGTTGAACGGGCCGTACGTCCAGAAATGGCAGGCAATGTGCGTGGAATCGCTGTTGTCGGATCCGCGGATACAACTGGTTTTGCTCGTGATGCCGGAGTCAGAAAAGAAAACATTCGCAGAACCGAAAAAGTGGTGGCAGCGGATAGATCGTCTTGCGTTGTACAAACTTTACCGGAAATATTTTCACCGGATCAGTATGCTGGAGGAAACCCGGCCCGACTGGCTGCAGGATGTTCCGACGATCCAGTGCGCGGTGGTACAAAAAGGTTTTTCGCAGTACTTTACGCCGGAAGACATTCAACACATTAAATCTTTTGAGCCTGATTTTCTGTTGCGTTTCGGATTTAATATCATCCGTGGATCGATTTTGAACGCTGCGCGATTCGGTGTCTGGTCTTTTCACCACGGCGATGAACAATTGTACCGCGGCGGTCCCCCGGGATTCTGGGAAATTCTTCACGGCCGGAAATCCTGCGGTGCCATCCTTCAGCAATTAACCGAAACCCTCGACGGTGGGATAATCCTGAAAAAAGGGTATTTCCATGCGACTCCACATTCACTGGCCGAAACGCACAATGTGCTGCTCGAATATACGGCTCAATGGCCCAAACAAATTGCGCTCGACATTCTGAACGGAGTGCTGCAGCCCGCCACACTGAAACCCGTGTCCACCACAGCACGGATTTATAAATTTCCCGGCACCAGAACGATGCTCCTTTTCTCATGGAAGCTGATCAGAAACCAAATGCGCTTTCATTTCCGGGAATTGTTTTGCCCCGAACAGTGGAACGTTGCGATTGTAGATCAACCACTTGAAAACGTGCTTGAGCATGGAATTGGAAAAGCAAACTGGTTGCCGTCTCAAAAAAGCCGCTTTTTCAGGGCGGATCCTTTCGGTTTTGAAGATGGCGAAGATTCTTTGCTGCTTTTCGAAGATTATGACCAGCGTCTACGTCGTGGAAAAATCAGTGCCCGCAACGAAAGCGGAGCTGCGGTTGACGTGTTTCCGGATGCTGAATTTCATTACTCCTACCCTTTTATTTTAGAGTACGACGGAGAAATCTACTGTCTGCCAGAATGTATCGAAAGCCGGCAACTGGTTCTTTACCAGTGGAACCGGAATCAGAAAAAATTTGAACGCTTTAAATTGCTCATGGAAAATGTGCAAATCGCCGATCCGACGTTGTGTGAGAAGGATGGAATTTGGTGGTTGTTCTGCACCCACAAAGAATTATCAAACACTGCACTGCATCTTTATTTTGCTGACAGTCCGTTCGGGCCATTCAAACCGCACGGTAACAATCCGGTGAAATGGGACGTGAATGGTGCCCGGCCTGCGGGTCCGGTTTTCTCAAAAGATGGAAATTGGTATCGCCCGGCGCAGGATTGCAACGAGAGTTACGGATCGCGGGTAGTAATTCACCAAATAGATGAACTAAGCGAATACGCATTTAAGGAACATCCGGTAAAAATCCTTGAACCGGTTGCGCCTTACAACAAAGGTCTCCACACCATCAGTCACTGGGGAAACCGGACGTTGATCGATGGGAAGGTTTATCGTTTTAGCTGGTCGCAGTTGGGATATCAGCTCAGGAGGAAATTTTTGAAACTCCGCAACAATTAAAGCAACTCAGTCAGATCGCTGATACCCGGCGGGCGTTGTGTAATGAATCCTTCGCCGAATTCGGTGCCGATGAGTCTGCCCATTTCGCGGGCGCGGCCTTCGAGAAAATGCAGGAATTCCGGTGACGAAATCGGTGTATTGGGTTCTTTACTTTCGGGATCAAAAAACTGTGATTTGAACGCGCGCACGGCTTCGATCTTCTTTTTGTACTGATCGCTGATATCCACCACCACGTCTGGTTTCAGGTATCGATCCTGTATGTAATGATAGACTACCCGCGGTCGCCAATGCGTTTGTTTTTCTCCTTTATATTCTGTTTCGAGCGCGCGCAATCCCGATTGAAATGCAGCTTCCGAAACGAGCGCTGCCCCTTTTCCGTGATCCGGATGCCGGTCGGTAACCGCATTGGCCAGCACCACATCGGGTCGGTAATGACGAATCATCTGAATCACTGCCAGACGATGATCGCGGTCGTTGACAAAAAACCCGTCTTCCATACCGAGATTTTCTCGCGCATGGATGCCCAAAATAGCGGCCGAAGCGGCGGCTTCATTTTCACGGTCGGTTACGGTTCCACGGCTGCCGAGTTGTCCGCGGGTTAAATCCACAATTCCGACTTTTTTACCCTGTGAAATAAGCCGGATAACGGTTCCTCCTGCGCCGAGTTCTACATCATCGGGATGCGCTCCAAAGGCAATTACATCGAACTTGAGCATCAGCGTGCGCGGTCAAGCGATTTGAGATCTTCGTCGATCAGGCCCTGCTTCTTCTCGTACAGCGATTCTGTATCGTTCCGGTAAAGCAGCGAACCATCTGCCGCGTCGTAAATTCTTTTGTAGCAATGCATGTTGCGGCGCTCTCCGGTCAAAATAATATCTACAACCGCTACCTGTTCATTGTCGAGAATGGCGTCGTTGACCCGGTCCTGGGTGACCACCTCCATTGCTCCGGAATAAAATTCTTTTCGTTTTGCAGGGTCACTGAGCGTTTTGTCAAAATCCTGCTCCCGAACCAACAGGGTCATTTCTTTTACGCGGTAGGTTCCTTTGGAGATCACGCGGTCAGAAAACGTAGCATCGGTGATCTCACCGGCCGCTACCCGATTGATATACTGCTGTATTTGCTGAACGTACAGATGAACCATCGGGGCACCATCTGCATTAATTTTCTTGAGATCGACGATCAATTCTTTCAGAATCAAAGGCTGCTCGCTTTTCTTTTTGTTGCCGATGGCCAGCGTAAAGAAATCGGTAGGATAACCATTCAGCTCGTGCGACTGAACATACAAAAAGGAATACTCCGGATTGGACTTGTACTGTTCAAAAGTAGTTTCATCAATAAATTCGGGTTGAGAAAGCTTCCAGTGCTTTTCCACCGCATCTTTTAATTGAACCTTATACCCTTCAGAACCAGCCATCACCACAGCCAGTTTGGTTTCCTTTAAATCTTCGGGAAAGTTTTTACCATAAAATTCGACCTGTGCGCTGGTTGATATTACACCAAAAATGAGGGCAATCGAAAGCAGAATATATTTCATAAAGCGTTTTATTTTGGCCAGTAAAGATAAGCCTTTCGGAAGTTTCGGTGCTCAGAACCGCTGCAATTCGGAGTACAATTTATGAACAGGGAGTCCCATCACGTTGAAGTACGAACCTTCAATGCGTTCAATTCCCACATATCCCATCCATTCCTGCGCTCCGTAAGCTCCGGCTTTGTCATACGGCTGGTACTTTTCAACATAATACCGGATTTCATCATCGCTCAGGTTTCGGAAAAAAACGCGGGTTTCGTCGTAAAACA
>CALDPJ010000284.1 GCA_937911795.1 uncultured Flavobacteriales bacterium
GGAAATGGAAGTGCGCACCAAACACTTATAGCTTATGACAATCCCCGCTCCCGCGCGAATCCTTCCTCAAATCCGCATGTGTTGTTAATAAAAAGCTTCAAAACCTTAATTGACAAGGTCTTGAAGCTTTGGTAGATTCACCTATCTTGGTGATGCTAACACTACCGCTATGAAAGTAATAAAGTCAGAGAGAGTATCGCCTTTTGGAGGGCTAAATTTTGTAATTAAAGAGTTAGATAAACGAGGAGTGGGCAATATTCTATGCCATCATTTGCCCTCGTTAAAACCCCAGTGCCGATTTTCTTGGCGAGATATATTTTACAGCTATTGGTCTGTTTTCCTATGTGGTGGTGATTGTGCTGAAGATCTCAGTTTGAATTTTAAAGGGCCTTTAGATATTCATCCTGACTTATCAATACCAAGTCCGGATCGTGTTTTGAACAGACTTAAGGAATTAGCTCAAGCACCAACAGAGTATGTTTCCAAACGAAGTTCGCCCGGACATTTTTTTGCCATTAATGAACAACTTAATCATTTGAATATTTCTATTTGCAACCAACTATTTGACTATAATGCTGATGAAATTACTTTGGACTATGACAATACCATTTGCTTCACGGATAAAAAGGACGCTTCGCGTACTTATAAATTTGAAAATGGATACCAACCTGGTGTAGGGTTCATCGGCAGCATCAAGCTTCACGTTCATCGACGATAGATACGCCTGATAAAATTGATCAGTCAATAGTTTGGGCATTGCCTAAAAATAGTGAAATCCTACCGCCTTAAATCTTAATGCAGGCAATACCATAACTGAAATAATGTTCATTTTAAAACGATAATTTATTCCCTTCCCCCCGGATTCACCGAAGGCCGGTATTCATTCGGTTCCACCTCAATGGTCGTAATCTCGTATTGCTGTTCTGCTCCGTCTACTACATAAACAAGAGTTATCGTTTCCGGTTCTTCGAGCACCGAATTGATCGAAGGCGCTGTTTCTTTATGATAAACGGGATGACTGGCTTTTAACCGAACACCTTGCGTATCTTGCTTAATATGCTCTCCGCGGTCAGTATTCAATAATGTCATACCCACACTGACCGAGTTCACCGGAATTTCAGTTTCTCCGATCATAAGATGTTTAAATTGCACTTCCTGGTTGGTTTCCACGTCCAGTTCCACGCGGTATTGAACAAAATAGTGTACCTCGCCCGAAACACCGGGATACGATTTCTGAACAAAGGCTTTTACTTTCAGGAATTTCACGTCGTTATTGGTGGCAATGGTTTTGCCGGATGTGCAGGAAATAAGCAGCATCGCAATCGTCAGGAATAAATAGGGGATAGTTTTCAATCGTTAAAGAATTTGCTATTCCAGTTGTGTTTGCTGAAGGTAAAGTTAAAAGCAAATCCGGCATAAGAAAATATTGCGGCAATTAATAGATTGATCCAGAAGAAGAAAATGATTCGGCCGCTGTTCAAAAAAGCGGTTTCTTCACCCATGGCAAATGCACTGGTTGGCATCAGCATGGTCAGCGACAGATTCATGGCCAGCAAAGTTAATGTCAATGTGAACCAGTTGCGCAGCGGGAATTTTGCCCATTTCCGGTACCACTTCAGATCGTTTCCCCATTGATGCACGAGGTAAAATTTTCCGTTGCTGAGGGGCACAAACAAAAGCGGATCGTCATTACAATCACCCAGTTGAAATTGTTTGGCCGGAGCCAGAATATAAAACCGGTTGAGACGGGTGAGGCTGCGGTCTTCGAGGCGCTTAACCTTGGCAATGGCTTCGTTTGGGATTTCTCCTTTAAATAACTGACTGTTCAGAAAACGCAGCCGGTACTTTATGGCTACTTTCCTGATGGCGGCCAGTGAGAATGTTGCGTCATCGTTTACAAAATAGGGCGACAAGAGAATATTGCGATCGTTTCCCGAAAGAATAGCGCTCTTGATTTCCACTTCCCTTTCCTGTTCTTCATTCAACCAATCGAGTACCTGATCGATTAATCCAGCCTGAATGATCCGGTTTTCAGCTTCCTGAAGTTCCTTTCTCAAATTGATGTGCTTCATGTTCGATCCGTCTTTTTTGTCGCCGCGTTCCATAAAATTAAGAAATTAGGGTGTAAATTTCCAGTGCCTGTTATTCAAAATAACAAAGCGCAACGCTGATGGTTCAGTCGACAGAAAAAGAGATCAGCGGTAGCCCGCTATCAGAATTTCCAGAATGCGTTGAGCAGCGGTGGCGATTTTGGTTCCAGGACCAAATATCCCAACCACTCCCTGATCGTATAATTGTTCGTAATCCTGCTGGGGGATCACACCTCCGGCAACAACGAGGATTTCGGGGCTTCCCATATTCCTGAGCGATTGAATAACTGTCGGAACAAGCGTTTTGTGTCCGCCGGCCAGCGACGATACCCCGAGTACATGCACATCGTTTTCGACAGCCTGTTTGGCAGCTTCCTCCGGAGTTTGAAACAAGGGGCCGATATCCACATCAAAACCGATGTCGGCAAATGCGGTGGCGATCACCTTTGCCCCCCGGTCATGGCCGTCCTGACCCATTTTTGCAATCATTATTCGCGGTTGTCTGCCGGCCAGACCCGCAAACTCTTCGCAGAGGCCTTTGGCTTTCTGAAATTCTTCGTCGTTTTTCACTTCGTTCGAATATACACCTGAAATAGATCGTATCGTTGCACGGTAGCGGCCAAAGGATTTTTCCATGGCCATCGAAATTTCTCCTAATGTGGCGCGTTGCCGGGCAGCTTCTACCGCTTTTTCCAACAAATTTCCCGAGCCCGATGCGGCACATTTTTCCAATTCTTCCAGCGCATTTTTACACGTCTCGCTGTCGCGTTCACGCCGGATCCTTTCGAGCCGCCGGATTTGCTGCTCGCGAACCGAAGTATTGTCCACATCCCGTATTTCGATAGTGGTGGCTTCGTCGGTTGTATAGCGGTTCACACCGACAATAACTTCGGTGCCCGCATCTATTCGCGCCTGCTTTTTCGCGGCGGCTTCTTCGATGCGCATTTTGGGTACACCCGTTTCAATGGCTTTGGCCATTCCGCCCAGTTGTTCAATTTCGTCGAGATGTTTGCGGGCGCGCTGCATGAGATCGTGTGTCAAACGCTCTACATAATACGATCCACCCCACGGATCAACAGCTTTGCAGATGTCGGTTTCTTCCTGTAGATACAGCTGTGTGTTGCGCGCTATCCTGGCCGAAAAATCGGTGGGCAGCGCAATGGCTTCATCCAGCGCGTTGGTGTGCAACGATTGCGTTCCGCCAAAGGCAGCGGCCAGCGCTTCGATGCAGGTGCGGGCTACATTGTTAAAAGGATCCTGTTCGGTGAGACTCCAACCCGAAGTCTGGCAATGCGTGCGCAGCGCCATCGACTTTGAATTCTGAGGATTAAAAGCCTGCATCATTTCGGCCCACAACAATCTGCCGGCCCGCATTTTGGCAATTTCCATAAAATGGTTCATGCCGATGGCCCAGAAAAACGACAGTCTTGGTGCGAAATCATCAATATCCAGCCCCGCTTTAATACCGGTTCTTAAATACTCCAGCCCATCAGCAAGGGTATAAGCCAATTCAATATCTGCAGTAGCACCAGCCTCCTGCATGTGATAGCCGCTAATGCTGATGGAGT
>CALDPJ010000285.1 GCA_937911795.1 uncultured Flavobacteriales bacterium
CTCCGGGTTTGGCTCCACAATGTTCCGCCCACGACTGCAGGGCCGACTGATCAAAAAACTTATCAACCGACGATTTAAAACTTCCGTCCTCATTACATTTGCAATACACCAAACCTTTTGCGCCGATTTGTGGCCGTTTCACCCAGTCTGTCAATGCATCCAGTTGCTTTCTGGAATACTCAGCACAACCCGGCGCCACAATTCCGATGACGCATTCTGATTGATCAAAAACATTAAAACCCTTATTCTGCGCAACCGGTGCGAGATCCTGAAATTCCATTCCGAACCGGATATCGGGTTTGTCAGATCCATATTTGGCCATTGCATCGGCGTAGGTCATTCGAGGGAAGTTGCCGATTTCGGTTTTCTTCACAACCCTGAATAAATGCTGAATTAATGACTCGAACTGGTTGAGAATATCCTCCTGATCAACAAAGGACATCTCGCAGTCGATTTGTGTGAATTCCGGTTGACGATCGGCCCTTAAATCCTCGTCACGAAAACACTTAACCACCTGATAATATTTATCATAGCCAGAAATCATCAGCAATTGCTTAAAGGTTTGCGGCGACTGAGGAAGTGCGTAAAACTGGCCGGCATTCATTCTGCTCGGCACCACAAAATCGCGGGCTCCTTCGGGGGTGGACTTTATCAGATACGGCGTTTCTATTTCGAGAAAACCTGCGTTGTCCATGAACTTTCGGGTTTCGATAGAAAGCTGGTGGCGCAGCATCATATTTCTGCGCAACGGAAAGCGACGCAAATCCAGGTAGCGGTATTTCATGCGTAAATCTTCACCGCCATCGGTTTCATCTTCTATTGTGAATGGCGGTGTAACACTGGCGTTCAGAATGGTCAATGATTCCATTACGACTTCCACATCACCGGTAGCCATTTTCGCATTTTTACTGGAACGCTCAATTACTTTTCCGGTGACCTGCACCACGAATTCCCTACCGAGTTTCCTGGCCTGCAGACACAAATCGGCATTTTCTTCCATATTGAACACCAGCTGAGTGATTCCGTAACGATCGCGAAGATCAATAAACGTCATTCCCCCCAGATCGCGCGAACGCTGAACCCAGCCGGCGAGTGTTACGATTTTCCCCTCGTCCGAAATTCGGAGTTCTCCGCAGTGATGTGTTCTGTACATGGTAAAAGCTTGTGCCGTTAGGCCCGCGAAATTAGTAATTTTGACCTTCCCAACCCGCGATCTATGCTTTCTGTACAATCGGACGAACACTTTATGAAACTTGCGCTTGCCGAAGCCCATAAAGCTTTCGAACTCGATGAAATTCCGGTGGGTGCGGTCATTGTTTGTAAAGGGACGGTGGTAGCCCGCGGACACAACCTGACGGAGCGGCTGAATGATTTTACTGCTCACGCAGAAATGCAGGCTTTTACTTCTGCATCCGAACATCTCGGAAATAAGTACCTCAACGAATGTGTGCTGTACGTAACACTAGAGCCGTGCGTAATGTGCGCCGGTGCTGCATTCTGGACGCAGATCGGCAAGATTGTGTACGGTGCTTCAGATCCGAAACGCGGTTTTCTCCGATCGGAAAAAAATGAAATTATACATCCAAAAACAGAACTTGTTGGTGGGGTTTTAAGCGCAGAATGCGGTGCTTTAATGACCCGGTTTTTTGCGCGAAAAAGAAACATGTGATACGGAGATTGTGGTGGTTCCTTATTTTACCGGCCATAGAAAAATGGGTACCTTTGCGGTCAAACATTTAAATCCCAAATATTATGTATCCACCCGATTTAGTAGCACCGATGAAGGCAGACCTTACAGTGTCTGGTTTCAGGGAGCTGACCACAGCGGAGGAAGTAGATAAAGCCATCAACGAATCGCCCGGCACTGCCCTGGTAGTGGTGAATTCGGTTTGCGGCTGTGCCGCTGGCAACGCAAGACCTGGCGTAAAGATGTCGCTCGATTTTCCACAAAAGCCCGATCACCTCTTTACCGTTTTTGCCGGCGTAGATGCCGAAGCAACTCAGCAGGCGCGTCAATATATGTTGCCTTATCCTCCGTCATCACCTGCTATTGCGCTGTTTAAAGATGGCAAATTGGTGCACTTTATTGAGCGCCACCACATAGAAGGCCGAACGCCGGAAATGATTGCCGAAAATCTGCACGCAGCGTACGATGCTTATTGTTAATTCCATTCAGAACTGAAACAAAAAACCCGCTTGCAAATCTGCAGCGGGTTTTTTTGAAACCAAAAATTTTCAGAATTTATCTCTGCACGTGCGGCTGCCGGGTATTTCCGTTTTCGGCGTTGACATACTGTTTGTAAAACTGCTTTTTAGAATCCCGATAAGAAGCCACCATTCCCAGTTTATGAAGCACATAAATATAAACCCACGCCATGTCCAGCTGATAGGGTAAAAATCCTGCTCTTGCACTTCCGGGGAAAAGGTGGTGATTGTTGTGCCACTCACCCGACATATAACCCGGACGCCATTGGTTAATAGAAAGATTACTTCGATCGTAATCTACACCGTCTACGTGTTTTTCTTCACCGTTTCCGTGTCCGGAGTAGTTGAAAATACGGACACCCACCACCCACAACATAGCAGCGCTGAATAAACCAGTGGCTAAACCCGGCCCTCCGATAAAAAAGAACACCGTGAACCAGAAACTCCAGTTTGCCAGCCACAAAGCAATTACGTAATATGGATTGGCAATGGACCCCACTTCTGATATTGAGCATACGTGTTGACCACCACTCCGGTGTGATCGATCATTCCGGCAGCTTTACGGTAATCTTTTTCACTTAATTCCTTTGAAATTCCCTGGTGATTGGTATCTGCAAAAAAGCAGTACATCAACCCCAGACGTGAATTGTATGGATCGTGTGCTTCGTCAGATTTTGCATGATGCACCATATGCGATACCGTATACATTTCTTCGGGAATCATTTTCACCACCAGGTTCTGGGTAATAAACTTCCAGATCGGATGGCTGAACTTGTAAGCTTTGTGAGTTGAATACCGGTGATACCAGATCGTGCCATGCGTACTCATGATGATCATGCCATAAATCACCATTGCCAATACCAGCCACCACGACACGTATTGGGTTAGAAAAATCACAAATAGTGGAATGATACACAAAACCCAAAACCAACCGATTCCGGAGATCCAGTTCTTTTTGGTTTTAAAAATGTTGATCCGGGAT
>CALDPJ010000286.1 GCA_937911795.1 uncultured Flavobacteriales bacterium
AAGTTCGATCCAGTCCAAATGGTTTCCGAATTCGTCTGTACCTGAGTCGTCGTTGATGGCGAGAAATTCATTGATCACCAGACCGCGGTAATCCGTCTCATTATTTGGTCCGCCAGGCGTCGGAATCGCAAAGCGGAACGGGCCGTGACCATTTGGATAGCGACCAAATGATTGTACGTTGTCAACAAATCCAAAATCGAAATGATCGATTACAACGGTATCCGGATTGGCGAGTAATATTCGTTCTCCAAGGCTACCATTGAGGCCATATTCGGTATGCAGTCCTTCCTGATCGAGATGCCCGTCACACCACACCACGATATATCCTCCGGCTTCGAGAACAGTATCCGGAAAAGTAAACCGGGTTCGGTTACCGTGGTTATCAGAAAGAAAATATCCCTGCAGGTTGATATCCTCGTCAGTGGTATTATGAATTTCAACCCAATCATCAAATTCCCCATCCTGATCAGAGTAAACAATATTGCGGGCCATAAACTCATTGATGACCAGATCGCCGTATTCAATTCCGCATTGTGCTATAAGTGAAATAGATAGCGTACACGCCGCTAAAATCAGTAAAGTTTTTTTCATGATTTTGGTAATAATTTGGTTTCGTTGTTCCTTAAACAGGCACCGAAATTAGTGATTAGCGCGCAATAGCTCAACCAAAATTTGAACCTGTGTTGAAGACTCATTCAGCGCAACTCGTCATTCGTCACCAGCGCAAACCAATCGTTGTCGAGCGGCAGATAGCCTTTTTCGTAGCAGAAATAATACGTCGTTCCTGCTTTGGTGGTATACGTGCTGGTAAAATAGTTAAAATTAAACCCGCTGTTTACCAATTTATTCCGGTGTACTTTTGCCTTATCCTCCGGATTAAAACCCTCGAGTATTTTCCGGTTACGCAACAAGATTTTGTTCACGTTGCGGATAAACTTACTGTCGCCACGATTGTTCTTATTGTGATAGGAATTGCGACAAAAGTCATCGCAAAACTTTTTATCAGCCCTGCCGATGAATTCATTACCACATTCAATACATGCCCTTTTTCATTGGGACTAAAATAATGAATTTGAAAATAACAACACATTATCTCCTGCAAAACAGAATCTTAATCAACAATTACAACCCACGTTGTCTAGATAAACACACAATTATATCTTTGTGAAAAATTCAAACTGATTACAAATGGAATCAAACGACCATAATTTACCTGAAATTGCCGGCCCTGTAACTTTTGCGATTTTTATTCTGGCTGTGATAGTATTGATCATCTGGATGATGAATTAACTTTGTTACCGGAAAGTTGATAGTTGATAGGCGGAGCTTATTCAGATATCAAAACTATCAATCATCATTATGCCCTAGGCTCTGATTCTTCCACTAACTTTGTGTTCGAATCAAAAAGAAAATAAAATGGCAGTCGAGAAAGTCACTGATGAAAATTTTGGACAGATGCTTCAGGATCATGATAAAGTAGTTGTAAAATACTATGCAGATTGGTGTGGCTCGTGCAAACTGTTCGCTCCCAAATACAGAAGATTATCAGAAGACGAGCGCTTTGGCGGCATTCAATTTTTGGAGGTAAATGCTGAAGAAAATGAAAAGGCACGGAAACTTGCCGGAGTTGACAATCTTCCCTTTTTCGCAGTTTTTCAATCGGGAGAATTGGTAGCCGGGAGCTCAACTTCTAAAGAAGATAATGTGGTAGAATTGCTTAATCGTTTGTCATGAAAATACCGGTAATCAAAAAACTCGTCGAGAATCATTCGCTCGAGGAATTGCTCGAAGCCGAAAAAGCGATTGTAGATGGTGAAACACCTAAAATTGAAATTGCCGGTGATGACGAAGGAGAACAATTGACCCATGCATTGGCTGCCATTGAAATCGTGAGCAGCATGCAGGTGAATGAACTTCCAATGGCTCAGGCCTTACGCGATTATTCTCAGCGCGTCCGGAATTCTATTTCCTGAGTCATTCCATTTTCCTGAATACACCAGTTTATGGGGGCGTAACCGCGATCGACCAGAAATTCGTTGGTTTTACTGAAATGCCGGCAGCCAAAAAATCCTTTGTGTGCTGACAATGGTGACGGGTGCGCAGCGCGTAAAATCAAATGTTTGTTTTCGTCGATCAATGCGCTCTTTTTCTCAGCATACGCTCCCCAAAGTATAAAAACCAGATGTTCGCGTTTATCGGAAAGTATTTCGATGATGGAATCTGTAAAGGTTTCCCAGCCCTTTTTCTGGTGTGAGCCAGGGGCCGAAGCCCGAACGGTCAGCATTGCGTTCAGTAGCAACACTCCCTGTGCGCTCCATTGACTTAAATCACCGGATTGCGGAATCCGGCATCCCAGATCGTCTCTGAGTTCTTTAAAAATATTGCGCAACGACGGCGGAATTCGGACTCCGTTGCTGACAGAAAACGATAAACCATGCGCTTGTCCGGGGCCATGGTAAGGATCCTGGCCGAGGATGACCACACGTGTATCTTCGAACCTGCATTCGTTCAACGCGCGGAAAATCATAGAAGCCTCGGGAAAGATCGTATGGCGGCTTTGTTCTTCCTCTACGAAATCCTTCAGTACCTGAAAATAATCCTGTTGAAACTGTTGTTCCAGATGCTGTTTCCAGCTTTCACAGATGGATGAATGGTCGATGATTTCGGGCTTTAAATGCAATCACAAAAATAGGAATTGCCCGGCAGCTGATTTAATTCCGACCGGATGGATCGGATCCCGGAGTGAAAGTCTTGAAGGTTCCGTTGCGATAAAAAATCATCACTCGTTCGATTTCTTCCTTTTCATTATCCCGGTCGGTTTCCACCTTTTCATCGGGCAATTCAATTTCTTTCTCTTCCACCTTCTCCACCGGAACAGACTCTTCAACGCGCTGACTTTTTCCGGTGATTAACCAATGCGCATTTACCTTCGGATAACGGATCAAAAGCTTACTCAAAAAATCAAATCCGGGTTTGTTTCTGCCCGATAGAATGTGCGACACGTTAGATCTTTGAATGCCCATTTCTTCGGCCATTTGCGCCGCTGAGAGGTTGTTCACTTTCATCACAACCTTTATTCTCTCTACTAATTCCATATTGTTACAATTGTAAATAGCAGCCCATTCGCCTGCATTTATATACTCCAATATTTCGCTAAAAAGCCACCGTTTCTTTCGATTAACACTTTACTTGACGTACTTTAAAGTGTTGATATAGTATTTATTAACGAATCGCTCTAATTGCTTGGTTACAAATGTACCGGAAGCCGACGGATTGCTCGATTTCACCTGCACAAATGTAACCTCAAGGGCTTTACGAATGTAATCACTTCTGTTCACATTAAACAACACCGAGAGCGTTTCTTATTTCGAATTTAAAACCGGAAGGATGTTTAATTATTTACCTCTGGAATCCGCTGGTATTCCTGTTGAAGCAAACCTGTTTTGAATTCACCGATGCATAAACTCCGGTTGGAGGTTGAGTCAGGAATGGATGTAAGCCACTTCCCCTACTCTGATTTCAGGAGGAATAAAGGTCATAGACGAGGATCATCCCAAACCGAAAAAGAAGTAGATAGCCGATGAAAATGTGCTAAGCAAAAAAGGAGCTGTAAGAGGATAAACAGCGAATGACGGGAACCTTATTCCAATTCGAATGTTCGGGAATATCCGAAACCCACGAAGTAACGCTGACTTGGTCGACCACCTCTCACCTGCTCGTCCTGCACCACAAAAAGCCGGATGCTTTCTCGTGAATTGATGGTGTAGTCTGCTCCGGCACCGAATCGCGTACGGTAAATATAACCCTCATCCTGCTCCCCCGGCCCTATGCGAAAATATGGTTC
>CALDPJ010000287.1 GCA_937911795.1 uncultured Flavobacteriales bacterium
CCCTCGGTAAAAAACTGACGGCGCTCGTTAAAATACACTTCGAAAGGACTCAGATTCAGTACCTCATTGTCAGGAAGTACCTGGCCGAAATCAGGAATCAGGGTGACATCCACGGTAAATGCATCGTTGATTCCGTATTTGATATCCATTCCTCCGTTGAACCGCGTGTTGGTGATGCTACCACTTTCTGCAGGGTCGGCAATATTTTCGATATAAGTCGAAACGTAAGGTGAAAAAAACAGACGGGTGTCGGCATCTACGTTTTCAATTCCGTGCAGAATTCCAAACTGATTGACGAATCCAGTAATCGCAGGATCAATATAATTCCAGTACGACTGTTCTCGAAAGCGACGTATTTCACGGAAAAAATTTATCCCCCATTCCTTAACTTCTCTCTTCGGAAATCGCAGGGCCGAGAAAGGAATTTTCATTTCAACGTACCAGTTTTTATCGTCGATGTGAACAGCGCTGTACCAGACAGCATTCCAGTCAATATCATCTCCGGCCGGTGACATCCGAATATCTACCTGTACACCCGAAGCGGTCACCATAAATTGAAATGCGTTCAAATCGTCGTTGTAGGTATCCAGGTAAATCGCAAAAATATCTGCGTTTTCGGTGTTGTCGCGCTTGCTGAGCTGTCGCGCTATGCTGTCGCTGCTGACTTCATACATGGTAGCCGCCACATAGAGCGCATTGTCGTCGTACAACAATTTAACCGTGGTAGGCTGCGAAGATGGCTGGCCCGGCAGTGGATTGTTTTGGCGGAAATCGCGGTGGTCGGTTGCGTTTTCCCAATCTGGTTCATCAAAAATTCCGTCGATTGAAATTTGTGCTTCAGTGCGCACTGCGATGGCTACCTTTTCCTGGGAGTATTGTGCCTGCGCCGAAAAAGCCATACACAGGCAGGTGACGAGAATCGGAAGAATATTTTTTAAAAGTAAGTTCCCGGCTACCTGAGCTAACATGACCGCAAATATCGCGGTTCGGATTCATTTGACTTTAAAATTTTACTCCCGATCAACGATCAGCAGCGGAAGTTTGTCTTCCTCGTTATTCGCGTAACGCAACAGTAAATAATACCATCCTGACTTCAGGTCCGGTAGATTCAGTGTTTGGAAATTTCCACCGGAAAAACCGGTTAACATGTGGATTTTTTTGCCCGATGCATCAAAGATGGTGATTGATTTCAACGAATGAGCATCTTTCAGCGACAGTTGAATGGATTGCCCATTTACCACTGGATTTGGAAACAGAACATTTTGACTTTCAGATAATCCCAGAATTGAGGTGGTATTATCGATCGTAAATTTTTGTTGAATCTCACAACCGTTAGCGTCAACAATTAGCACGATATAATCACCGGCCGATAATCCTGAAATGACTGTACCCTCTGTTTCTATTCCGTTCAGATAAATCGTATAAGGTGTCGTTCCTCCGTTGATAATCAGGCTTACAGAACCATCGTCTCCTTCCACTTCCGGAAACGGAAACAGGAGCATCGACAAAGCGAGAGGTTGCTGAATAAATATCGAACCGGTGGCCTGACAAAGGTTGGTGTCGGTATAAATGTAGTTGTACGTACCCGGCGGCAAACTGTCAATCTGCGCACCTTCCATAAAATTATCCCATTCTACAAGATGTTCGGCGGTTCCATTTACGGCTTCAAGTTCAATTGTTCCATCATTCATTCCAAAACAGGAAACATGGGTAATGGTCGGTACTATGGCAGGATTAGAAACCGTTACCGTCTGAATGGTATCTGTATTTTTTATAATTCCAAATTCATTCTGCACCGTGGCCCAATACTGTCCGGAAGAATAACTCGTGAGATATCTTCCCGAATGACCTGTATTCCAGGCATAGAAGGCATGATCCCCCGCATCCAGTACTATTGAATCACCGGCGCAAAACGTTGTATTACCACCAGCAACCAAATGGGGATTATAGGTTTCGCCTTCAGTAAAATAGTAGTGTTCATTTGCAGGAAGATTATAGTAAGTATCGGTATGACCAAGAACGTACTCCACCTCTACCGAATCTGCAGTGGTCGCTTCTCCAAGACCAAAAATGTGGTGTTGTGAATTCTGTGCGAGGTAATTCTCACCACACATCGTATACTGCGTGTATTGCATTCCATTGACGAATACGCGAATCCACGAACCGATGGCCATACTGTTTGAAGCAGTTCCGGTGAGTGTAAATTTGATGTAGTTGTTTTCGTTGCCCGAGTTTTCCCAAAGATTTACATTGTCGGGTGCGCGATTCAGTACACCGATATCATAGAACCCATCGTTGTTAAAGTCGCCACGGGCAACGCTGTAACTTCTTACACTATCCTGAGCGATTAATGTCAGATCAGTAGCATCGGTAAAAAATACACTGTTTTGATTGTGCAGGAAAAAATTCGGACTTAGGTTTAAAAAGGTGGGATGACCTTGACCTACAAACAGATCCTGATGCGTATCATTATCATAATCTACCCATACAGCTCCCCAGGTCCAGCCAAAAACATCCACACCATAATCGCCGGCAGACTCCGTAAAAGTACCGTCATTATTATTGACCAGCAACTGGCCGCGTTTCAATGGTGCATTGGTATTCGACATAAAAACATCCAGATCACCATCATTGTCGAAGTCACCCACCGTAGCCGTCATTGGATCTTGTCCACCCAGTTGAATTCCGGCTTCGACAGAAACATCAGTAAACGTTCCATCGCCGTTGTTGTGGTACAAACTGTTTTTGTAAACCCGATCGTTGATGACGAATAAATCCGGCCACCCGTCCTTATCGTAATCAAACCAGACGCCCTTAAACGAAAGCCGAATACCGTCTCCTACTCCGGCTTCGAGCGTAACGTTGGTGAAGGTTCCATCGCCTTCATTGCGGTACAAATGATTGAGCCGGCTGAAATTGCTTTCATTTCCCAACTGCTCATAACACGTTACATAAAAATCCAGATCACCGTCCCGATCATAGTCGGCAAATGAAATTCCATAGTATCTTTCTGATGCCTGTTGTAATCCTGCTGCTGCTGAAACATTTGTAAAATTGAAATTACCATCGTTCTGAAACAATTTGTATCGACCTTCAAAAGTGGTGACTGCCAGATCAAGATCTCCGTCATTATCATAATCTACCCAAACGAGATGTTTTGTTTGACCCGGGCCGTCAACAAAGGATGGAAGTAATTCGAAGTCCCCTCCATTATTTTTGTAGAATACCAGGCTGTCGTCCACCAAAGTAAAACTCAGATCGTCCCAGCCGTCCTTGTTAAAATCGTAAAAGCTCATTCCGCTGCCATACTGCAGACTGTTCGGAATTGCAGAGACATTCAACTCAGATGCGACATCTATATAGGTCTGTCCGGACAGGTGAGAATGACCATTCCCAATAAACAGCACGCACAGCAAAATCAGT
>CALDPJ010000288.1 GCA_937911795.1 uncultured Flavobacteriales bacterium
ATCGTTGGTTTGGATGTTGCAGAAATACGTGCTACCGGTGATACTGCGACCTTTGATTTTTCCGGCGTCCCAGAGAACTTCATAAGTCCCTGCAGGCTGATCTGTTGAAACCAGCTGATCAACCACTTTCCCTGTAACATCTAAAATGGTCATTATATTTTTTCCCGGAGATGTCGTTTCATACCGGATTGTTATATAATCCCGCGCCGGGTTCGGAAAAATAGTCAATGGAATTGCGTTTTCTGATCCGATTTCTCCAACCTCCGACAACAGATCGTTGTAGTACATAAAACTAATATCACCGACATTCAGACTTTGAACTTCTCCTTCGTAATAGTTGAGGTTCATTACGTCCTGTGTAAATGTGATACTATTCAGTTCTACAAGATCTATTTCATAACTGGAACCACCATTCAGATTAATGTGAAGTTCCTGTGCTGTCGAATCTATTGTAAATAACAGCAGGTTAAAACAGGCTGATAAAAGCACTAGTTGGTTCATTTTCATGGTGGCGGTTGTAATGGTTGCCAATATATGAAAATTAATTCAGTCTTATTTTTATTAACGATCACGGCTGAGCTGGATTATAAAATTTCTATCCTTCAGCATAGGGGTATCCCCCTCCTCAGTTGTCTTCACTAATAAATAAGTCAAATACTTTACCTTGGCGCCTTCATTTATGACGCACAGTAAAGTATCGGACAACGGATTACTTCGGCAAATTGCCGGAGGAGATATACATGCGTTTGAAATGCTTTTTAAAGAACACTATCAAAATCTTTGTCGCTACGCCGGCACATTTGTCCGCGACAGCGACGAAGCCGAGGACATCGTACAAAAAACCTTTGTTACGATCTGGGAGAAAAAAACAGACATCGCCGTGGAAACTTCGGTGAAGTCGTATCTCTATGGAGCCGTGCGCAACGCCGCACTCAATAACATCAAACACCGGCAGGTGCGGCAAAAACACGCCTCGTCGGTTACCGTTGCAGATCATATTTCTACCGACTCGGCACACGATCACCTCGTGTCAGAAGAACTGAACGGAAAGATCAACAGCGCCATAGAAACGTTGCCCGAACAGTGCCGGCTGGTGTTTAAAATGAGTCGGTTCGAAGGGTTAAAGTATTCCGAAATCGCCGATCAGCTTGGCATATCCGTCAAAACGGTCGAAAACCAGATGGGCAAAGCCTTGCGCCGAATGCGCCACGAACTGCACGAGTACCTTCCCGTTCTTCTCATTCTTGGATTTTGCAGCTTATGAATTTCTCCAAAGAACATATCGACGAACTGATCGGCAAGTATCTCTCCGGTGAAGCCACTCCCGAAGAGGCCATTTTTCTGGATGAATGGCGGATGCAGGATCCGGAGAATGACCGGCATTTTGCTCAGTTGGAGAAATTATTTCACGCCGCCAGCGGAGAAAATCAACCCAAAGATTTTAATACCGACGCCGCCTGGGAGCGCGTTCAGTCCCGAATCGGGGGGCAGAAAGAATCGGGGAAAATCATATCCATGAATCCGTTCGTGATGCGGGTAGCGGCATCGGTAACCATACTGGTAACACTTGGTGCAGCAATGTTTTTCCTGCTTCAGCCTTCTGTTGTGCACGTAAATCTGGCCAGCACAGATCAAATCCTGACCGATACCCTGCCACAGGGCGACATCCTTCACCTCAATAAAGAAAGTTCCATTCAGTACGCATTCAATCCGAAACAAAATGAGGCAAAAATTGAGCTGGTTGGGGAAGCATTTTTCGACCTGAGGAATCCGGATCAAACAACCATTGTTCAAACAGGTTCCATCATGATTCGCGACATCGGAACCAAATTCAATGTGCAGTCGCGTTCACATCTCGATACCATTCTGGTGGTGGTTCAGGAAGGAGAAGTGCAGTTGTATTCTGAAACAAATGAAGGAATTTCGGTAAAGGCCGGTGAAGAGGGAAGATTCATCCGATCCGCGCAGCGCTTCGAGAAATCACCAACGGTTTCGTCCAATTACCTGAGTTGGAAAACGCGTAGTTTCCACTTTAACAACGCCACACTAAAAGAAGTTGTAAGTACGCTGAACGCGGTTTTCGAAGCTCGTTTTGTGGTGGAACAGCCGGTAGAAAACTGCAGAATAACAGTGCGTTTTCACAACGAGGAGCCGGGGCAGATTGCAGAGATAATTGCCGAAACGCTCGGGCTGCTGGTGTCTGACGAAAATGGAGTCATCACATTTAAAGGATCGGGCTGTGCGCAGTAAATTTTTAATCGTACTCTTCGTTTTCTGTGGATTTGTTTTCGCCAAAGGCCAGGATACGCCCATTCTGGAAAAGATGATCGCCATCGGGTTTGAAAATGAACCTCCGGAAAAGGTGCTGGAGCGGATTTCGAACCTCGGTGATTTTACTTTTTCATTCAATCCCGCTCTGGTCGAAAACCGCGAACCAGTTTCGCTTCAGATTCGCGATCAGTCCATTCGGCAGGCCCTGGATCTGGTTTTTGACGGGGAGTTGATCTACAAAGAGAAAAACAATTACGTCATTCTGTTGCCCAATCCGGTGGCTCCGGCCCAACGTGAACAACCGAATTATTTGATGATCACGGGATACATCAACGACGCCATCACCGGCAATCGTGTCGGTGGCGCTTCCATCATTGAAAGAAAAACCCTCGCGGTGACCAATACGGATGCTTACGGTTATTTTCAGTTACGGATCAACAAACCCGAGCCACCATTTGATCTGGCAGCGTTCAGAAACGGTTACCGGGATACCACCTGGACGGTGGCTTCTCTCAACAATGCCCGGCAATCGGCGGTAATTGCTTTAGAACCTGCTCACACCGAAAAAGAATCCCTTTCCGGGCGCCAGATTGTTCCGGTGAACAAGCCGATTATCGACACCATTTACGATCCTGTTCCGCAATTTCTTCCTGACCTTTCCTTGCGCGAACTCACCATGTGGAATGTCACCGATACGCTGTCCAGAAGAGTTCAGATTTCCTTCCTGCCTTTTTTGGGTACCAATGGGTTGCTCAGCGGAAATGTCACCAACGAGTACTCACTGAATGTTATCGGCGGACATTCGATGCAGAACACTTTCATTGAATTGGGGGGAGCATTCAACAGCAATCGCAGCGATGTGGCGGGAATACAACTGGCGGGAGTGGTCAATCTGGTTGGCGGTTGTGCCGATGGTTTGCAGGCTGCCGGTGTGGCCAATATTACGGCCGAATCTTCCAACGGGATGACGCTTGCCGGCGTATTTAACATTCATGGTGCAGATCACTCCGGAATACGGGGAGCCGGGGTTTTCAATTATACCCATGGAGCAACGTATGGCCTGTCCATGGCCGGGGTTATCAATCACCAGAATGGAATTTGCGACGGAGGACAAATTGCAGGCGCCTTGAACGTTGCGGTAAAAGGAGCGAAATACGGCCAACTGGCTGGCGCTTTGAATGTGGCCACCGGAGATGTGGGTGTTGGTCAACTCGCCGGGGCAGTCAACCTCAGTACCGGTGATCTGGAAGGAATTCAAATTGCCGGAGCGCTGAATGTTGCAAATAACGTGAAGGGTTTTCAGCTGGGGTTGGTCAACATCAGCGATACCATCAGCGGAGTTCCGCTCGGATTTCTGTCGTATGTGCACAAAGGCTATCACCATTTTGAGGTTTCCACCGATGAATCTTTTCGTATCAATGTCGCATTTCACACGGGCGTTCGACAGTTGTACAACATTTTTGCCGCCGGAGTGAACCCTGAGGATAACATGACCTGGTACTACGGTTATGGTTTGGGAACCGCTCCTAAACTGGGCAAGCGGCTGAACCTTAATATCGAACTCACTTCCAATTGGATCAACGAAGACGCGCCGCTTTCTTTTAATTTGTTGAATCGGGCACAGGTTGGGGTGGATTATCGCTTTGCGAAGAACTTTTCTGTTTTCGGAGCTGGCATTCTGAATGGTTTACTTACCGATACCGACCAGCCATTACAGCATTTCCGGTTGCCGTCAGAAGAGTACATCCTTCACGAAGAAGATTATTCTGATGAGTTTCATCTGACGATGTATCCCGGAGTTCGCGCAGGAGTGAGAGTTTGGTGGTGAGGATAGCGTTATTTTGCAGGTGTTGAGTTGATTCCTGATTTCCTATCTTTGAAAAAACACATGCAATGACGGACTATCGCAAAATAATCACCATTGATCCGGCCATTCGATTTGGAAAACCGACCATTATTGGTACCCGGATTACCGTATACGATGTTCTGAGTTGGCTGGCGTCAGGAATGTCCCAGGATGAAATATTAAAGGATTATCCTGAACTGACGAAGGAATCTATCCAGGCATGTCTGGCCTATGCTGCCGACAGAGAGCATAAAATACGGGTGGCATAGTGAAACTGCTTTTCGATCAGAATATTTCTTTTCGACTGATTGAAAAGATTGCTGACTTTTTTCCGGAAGCCCGACAGGTGGTTCATTTAGGTTTGACGAATGCCACAGATCTCCAGATATGGAATTTTGCAAAAGAAAACGGATACGCAATTGTCACTTTCGACGCAGACTTTTATGAGTTAGCCTCCATAAAGGGACACCCACCAAAAATTATTTGGTTACGAACAGGAAACCGTACCACCAATTCACTTGCCCGGCTATTTTTTGAAAGAAAAGATGTTATAAGGGAATTTCTTGAGCGGGAAGAATATAAGGACATTACCTGTCTGGAGCTCCTTTAAAATAGACCGTCGCAGATCTTGCAGAAATAATTTTTCAAACTCGCATAGGGGTGAACATCAAATCAGTTGTCTTGATATTAAAACAACTGAAAAATGAATCCTACTGCCTTATCTTTCATCACCTTTCTTTTTGCAACCATTGCTTTTTCGGCTGCTGCCCAAAACCCCACCCAAACCATCCGGGGAAACGTTATCGATAATGTTTCGCATTCGCCGCTTCCGGGGGCCACAGTGATGATTCTGCATTCCGATCCCATCATTGGCACCACCACCGATCCGGACGGGAACTTCGTGCTCGAAAATGTTCCTGTAGGTACATACAACATTGGAGTTTCTTACATCGGATACGATGAAAAAGTATTGTCGAACGTGCAGCTTAATGCCGGAAAGGAACTGGTGCTGAATGTTCAGATCGAGGAGAAGTTTCACACCATGGACGAAGTTGAAATCACCGCCAGATCTTCAAAAAGCCAGGCCCTGAACGAAATGGCAACCGTTAGTGCCCGCTCGTTTTCGGTTGAAGAAACGCAGAAATTTGCCGCATCGGTAAATGATCCCGCACGAATGGTTTCGTCCTTCGCCGGAGTGGTCAACACCAACGATGGCAACAACAATATTTCGATTCGTGGTAATTCGCCCAACGGCTTGCTTTGGAGGATGGAAGGCATGGATATTCCAAATCCCAACCATTTTGCCAATGCGGCCAGCAGCGGAGGCGGAATTATGATCATCAGCTCACAATTGCTCTCCAACAGCGACTTTATGACCGGCGCTTTTCCCGCAGAATATGGAAACGCACTCAGCGGAGTATTCGATATCAATCTCAGAAAAGGGAACAATAAAAAACGCGAATACACCATTCAGGCTGGTGTGCTCGGGTTTGATGTCGCTGCCGAAGGTCCGTTTACAAAAAGTTATAATGGCTCATATCTGGTCAATTACCGCTATTCTACACTCAATCTGCTCGGTCATATGGGCGTGGATTTTTTTGGTGCCTCCACCAATTTTCAGGATCTGTCCTTCAATTTCTACCTGCCCACAAAAAAAGCCGGTAATTTTTCTGTGTTTGGTCTGGGCGGTCTGAGTGATCAATCAACAAAAGCCGAAAAAGACTCGACGCTTTGGGAGAACAGTTATGACCGCTATACCGGAAAATTTGTCTCAAATACCGGAGTGGTAGGCGTCAGGCACGATCTTGTCATTAATTCCAGCACATTGTTAAGAAACTCTGTGGTGGTGTCAGCCAACGAAAACGGATACGACGAAAGCAGGCTCGATGATGCGTACAATTCACGATTGCTGTATCAGGACCGGTTTGTGAATTCGAGGATTGCCTACAACATGGTATTGAACAAGAAATTTAATTCGCGGTTGCACATGAAATCCGGCTTGTACATCAACAGACTGGGTTATCAGGCTCGACTTGCCGAACGCGATACCGTACAGTCCACCGATGAAGTGCTGATTAATGCCAATGGAAATACTTTACTCAGCCAGGCTTTCAGCCAATGGAGCTACCGCATCAGCGAATCGTTTACCCTAAACGCAGGAGTGCACTTTCTCTATTTCCATTTCAACGGAACTTCTTCTGTAGAGCCCCGACTCTCTGCTAAATACACCATCGACGACGCTAAAAGTATCAGTCTTGGATACGGTCTGCACGGCCAAACCCAACCTTTGCCCAACTACTTCTTCACGGCCACCTTGCCCGGCGGTTCAGTGGTGAAACCGAATGAGAATCTGGAAATGACCAAATCACATCATCTGGTGGCAGGCTATTCGCAAAATCTGACCGACCACCTGCACGCAAGAGTGGAAGTATATTATCAGCATCTGTATAATATTCCCATCAGTACAAATCCACAAAGCAGCTATGCATTGCTGAACCAGGAGTGGGGATTTGCAACCGAGCCGCTGGTAAATGATGGCATCGGAAGAAACGTGGGCGTGGAGCTGACCGTCGAGCAATTTCTGCGAAAAGGGTTGTATTACATGGCGACGCTTTCTGTTTATGATTCAAAATACCGTGCGGCAGATAACAACTGGTACAACACGCGTTTCAATGGAAATCACGTGATGACTTTCACCGGCGGAAAGGAGTTTTTGATTGGTGGCGGAGATATGCCGCGAACACTGGGTTTAAATCTGAAAGTGATTTGGGGTGGAGGCTTCCGCGACACTCCGGTTGATCTGGATGCCTCCCAGACTTTGGGCGAGACGGTGATTTATGAGGACCAGGCATTTTCGAATCAACTGGAAGATTATTTCCGCACCGATATCCGCATCAGTATGAAGCGTCAGCGACCAAAATCAACCCATACTTTGTCATTGGATATACAGAATGCGACCAACCGCCAGAATGTCGGCGGGCAGGGATACAACGTAGAGACAAAAGAAATTGAAACCTGGTATCAAACCGGAATTATCCCGGCGCTGGCATACCGGGTGGAGTTTTAATCAGATCAATTTGTTGGTTTCTGTTAAAATTCGAGCTTTCACTTCTTCCCAGGTAATCGGCTGGAGTAGGATTGGAGTCTCTTCAAGATCCGCGTCTAGGAAGTAGCAGAGGCTTTTGGTAACCAAAAACTCCGAACCATCGGTGTATTTCTTCTTGTAGAAAAAAATCATATCAACCAGGGAAAAGGAATTAAGCAAATAGAAAAGATCAATAAAATCTTTTTTACTTCCTCTTCCTGCTATTGCATTTAATTTCATTGCGGCAATATCCCGCATCGAAGCCAGTCTGATATGATCTATACTTAGTGGAGTATCAAGTAAAGGATATCGATAGTTTACAAAATCTGTTTTAATTGAAGTAGTGCTGAAAATCTGGATACTCTTACTTTTTTTTATTAATGTGCTTTCTCCGAACTCAGCAAGAATTCCCTGTATATCTATGTCATCCAGTTCCTGATGTCCAAATAAATCAATATCTACAGAAATTCGATGGCCCATCTGCAAGGCAAGAGAGGTGCCTCCAACTAAATTGAATTCAGACAATTCGGGTTGTGCCATCAGAAACTTTAGGAGTTCCAGAAGTTCTGGGCTGACCGTTTCGTAGTGTAACATCTGAAGGAAGTTTTGTCCAGATCGAGAAAACTGGCTAAGAAGGATAGTGTAACATCATCCATGCTGCGAAAGTTGGTAACAACCTTTTTCAAGGTTTCTTTGTCATACACCTCACGGATAATCCGCCAGTCTTCCATCTTTCCATATTCCACAACCTGATAAATGATTTGAGATTTTGAACGCTCAAAATCAAGTTTATTTCGGTCTGTGTCCCAAAACAAATGATCTGATAGGTCATGTACAGAATAGGTCGACATGGTGTAAAGTTATGGAAAATGCATTTCTCTTAAGTATATCCGGTCACAGAAGTATTCGCCATGCAGAATTTAACATGCTCCAATTCAAATACCCTTTGAAGCCCGAACAATAAAATAGTACTTTTGTCTCTTCACACCAATGTGTCTTTTACATGCAAGAGATAAAAGCCGGCAAGCTTCTGGAGCAAATTGAGTGGCCGAAAGATTTGCGGGAGAAGTTTACGGTAGACGATCTTCCTGAGATCAGTCGCGAGCTGCGCGATTTCATCATTGACGTGGTTTCCACAAAAGGAGGACATTTCGGTGCCAGCTTAGGCGTTGTTGAATTAACAGTTGCCTTGCACTATGTGTTCAATACTCCCGAAGACCAGATTGTATGGGACGTAGGTCATCAGGCATACGGCCATAAAATTCTTACCGGTCGCAGAAGAAAATTCCACACCAACCGGATCTACAAAGGTCTCAGTGGATTTCCGAAACGAAGCGAAAGCGAATACGATACATTTGGAGTCGGACACAGCTCTACTTCCATTTCCGGAGCATTGGGTATGGCCGTGGCCAACCGTCTGAAAAAAGATCCGCGGCAGCACATTGCTGTAATCGGCGATGGTGCCATGACTGCAGGTCTTGCATTTGAAGGCCTCAACCATGGCGGCGCAGAAGACACCAACCTGATCGTTATTCTCAACGATAACTGCATGTCCATCGACCCCAACGTGGGCGCGCTCAAAGATTATCTCACCGATATCACCACTTCACATACCTACAACAAGGTGCGCGATGAAGTTTGGAACCTGCTCGGTAAAATCAGCAT
>CALDPJ010000289.1 GCA_937911795.1 uncultured Flavobacteriales bacterium
ATGATTTCAAAGGTTGATCAACATTTATTATGGCTGGAAAGTTGTTGAGCAATTTTTTGTCCCAGGTTTTATGATGTTTCAGAAGATCATCGGGATAAACGGTTTTTCGGCGTGTGCCTTCATCAATACCTTTAAAGGGTTCAGAAACGTTTAGATAGCCATAATCGTCGGTCAGTTCTTCACCGGCCTGGATATCCCGCACAGCGATTTCGAAATTATAGGGCGTGGTAAAACAATTGGACCGGAAACTGTGATTGACAAAGCGGCCGTTGTCCCAGCAAAGTACATGATGTCCTTTGCTGTTGCGAAAACAATAAGTTTCTGCCAGTTCGCGGTGTACCGGATCCATTTTCCGGATTTCTTCGTCGCTGAATTCCCGATCAAAGATATCCTGAACCCAGGTGATGGTACCTTTCGGCAAAAACTTTTTGGCGAAAACGCCATAACCCATTTCATCACTGATGAACCTGAGTTCGGTGTGGGGGTGAATCATAAATAAAAGTTAGGGATTAATTGTTGGATAAAAAAAGCAGGGGAAGTGCAATGTACGGTACTCGGTTCCAGTCCTGTGGGGGCAGTTAAGTCGGGCACTACAGACAGACAAACCACAAGTGTCGGTTTCGATATTTTAATCGAAATTATGAATTAATTCAATCGGAAAAACTTTTTGATAATAATATTTTCCTGCTGAAAAACAGAAAGATAGGAAAGAAAATCTACCGGATGCGATGAGCGAACGTCAAACTTAATTCGGAAAAATCAGCCTCGCCGAAATTGGCGCAAATAAAGGCCCCCAAATAGAGGTTGTTTTTCCAGTTTTTCTCGTTGCTGATGAGATAGGCATTCACGCCGAAACGGGAGGGGAACATTCTTTTCAGCGCATACTGAAATTCATCACCCGACTCAAATTCATCAAAAAACGTGCGGTAGTAGGGTTTGAAAATATTGATTCCGAGTTCCACATCTATTCCGAAGTGGCCCATGGTAAACTCTGTTCCAAGGGCAAAAAACAGGTTCGAAGCCTGCCAGTGATTGTCCGATTGCTCAGAGTCAAAGAAAAACTGATTGATGTGTGAATAGTAGCGGTAGGTTAATCCTGCTTTCAGTTTCCAGGGTTTTTTCACGCGCCAACCAATACCCACTGTTGCGCAATGCACCGGGCGTTTCGGGCCCCCGATCGGACCGATGGTGCCCCCGAATTCCTGTAATCCCATGCCGTATCGGGCATGAATTGAAACTGATTTGAAACCCGAAAAATCTGGTTTCTGAACCGGTCGCCGGTCTGTTACCGGTTCATTGACATATACGGTGACACCCACTTCTGCAGCAAAAGAATTCAGTCCAAAATTGGGCAGTTGCGTGTGTCCGTTGGATCCGTGCAGATATCCGAGACCGGCCCGAAATGAGAGCCGGTCGTTCAGCATCCAGTTTTTGTACATATGAATCTGAAATGCCCAGTTCCAGGAGGAACCAATTGATTTATTGACGTCATTTCCGGAGCTGAAGTAATGCCTTGTGAAAAAAGCCGGACCCATCCCAATCCTGAACCAAAGGCGGTTGGTGAGGGATTTTGAAGGAGAAAGAGCGATAAACGGGATGACGTCAAATTCATACCCATACACCGCATCGTTCCCCAGGCGATGGGCACCGACGGTTATTCCGGCGGCGGGAAAATTAAACCACGCCGGCCATTGTCTCAGTGAGTCGTAGTGTAACATTCCGAGGCTAACGGAGATTCCGCTGCGTACTCCCGTTGAGGGAAAATCCGGATAATTTCCGATCACTTTTCCGATGGCTACTTCGGGTTCTATAAAAACAGGATTCTGACTTTTAACGAGACCGCTCGTGGTCAATAACAGAAGCAGAATCCATAAATGAAACCGGTAAGAGTTGAAGTGTGTAGCGGTGTTTTGCAATTCCGTAAATTTGCTTCAAAGCTAAAAACAATGGGTAATTTTAAGATAGGAGATCGGGTTAGTTTTTTGAACGATGTAGGAGGCGGAACCATTGTATCTTTCAATGGTCCCGATGAAGCCATGGTAGAATCCGAAGACGGTTTTGATGTTCCGTATCCGGTAGAGGAGCTGGTGTTGGTTGGAAGTCGCGATGATGAAGAAAAAGCGTATAAACTGGACAAAGAGGTAGTGGATGGATACGTTGAAAAACGATTGCTCACACCGGAGAAGAAGAAAGCAGAAGAGGAGTTTGATCGTAAGTTCCGGCATTTACCTCCGATGAAAAAAAGGAAAGAGGATGTTGTTGAAGTAGATCTGCACATACATCAATTGGTGGATGACGATTCGGGAATGGAACCGCACCAAAAGCTGGAGGTTCAGATGCGTCATTTTGAGCGCATGATTGAAACAGCCATTCGCGACAAACGCGATAAAATTGTTTTTATCCACGGAATAGGACAGGGCGTATTGAAGAATGAGATTCGGAAGGCCCTTGAATTTTACCCGGAATGTTCTTTCCGCGACGCTCCCTTTCATAGTTATGGACAGAACGGAGCTACTGAGGTGACGATTCACCATCGATAAACCGTAATTTTGCAGGCGCAAACCGCTTCATCGCGTCCCGGTAGCTATCGGGAGGAGGAAAGTCCGGGCAGCACAGAGCGCCGTACCTTGTGAAAACGGGGGGATTTTGCAAGCAATTGCAGAATTACAGAGAGTGCCACAGAAACGATACCGTCCCGGCTTTTGTCGGGGTAAGGGTGAAAACGTGAGGTAAGAGCTCACGCATCGGCAGAGTAATCTGTTGGTGGGGTAAACCTTTCGGGCTGTAAGACCATGTATACCCGGGATTGAGGGCTGCTCGCCCGATCCGGGAGGGTAGGTCGCTTAGATAAATGATGAAGGCTCTGACACTTGTCGGAGTACAGAACCCGGCTTACAGGTTTGCGACATAAGGCCTCTGCGAAAGCAGGGGCCTTGCCATTTCAGGAAATCAGTAGGCGGTTTTATCCTCTTTTGACTTCCAGATTTCGAACGCCTTTTTGGCGCTATCGTGCATCAACTGCTCGAACCGGATTCCACGCGCTTCGTGCGGCAGATTGATTTCGTCGTAAATAAAGTCGTCATCAAATCCTGCATCGGCAGCAGTTTTTTTGGTGCAACCAAAAAATACTTTTTCGGGGCGTGCCCAGTAAATTGCTCCGAGACACATGGGACAAGGTTCACAGGAAGTGTATAAAATACATCCGTCCAACTGAAAACTACCCAATTGTTTGCAGGCGTCTCGTATGGCCACCACCTCAGCATGTGCAGTGGGGTCATTGGTTTCCAGTACTTTGTTGTTCCCTCGTCCAATGATTTCGCCATCTTTAACAACTACGGCACCAAACGGACCACCTTCGTTGTTTTCCATCCCGCTGATCGACAAATCGATAGCCTGCTGCATAAAAAGCTCATGTGATTCTTTCATCCTCTATAAATAGTTTTCACAAAAGTAGGGGATTCCACACTTCAAGGAGTACAATTATTCGATGGCCACAAGGCGCAGTAATTCAACCAGTCTACCGGATTTATCGGTCAACTTCAAAAAATACATTCCTGGTTTATGATCCATCATTTTCAACAACAATTGTTGATTTTGAAATGCAGTCTCAATTGGAACTGTCCGACCGCGAATATCATTCAGTTCAATAAGCAGATTTTCATGGAATTCAATGCCGGAAATACACCAATCACCTTTGCTGGGGTTCGGATAAACGCTGATGTTATGAAGACCCATATCCACCGCAGCATTACCGATTATTTCCGGACTGCCATTAAAATCCTGCTGAAACAAACGATAATAAAGATATCCCGACGGAGGATTTTTATCGACGTGTTCGTAGTGAATTTCCTGCGTCGAAAAACCATTTCCGGAGATGGATGCGATTTCTTTCCAGTGGCTTCCGTCGGTGCTTCTTTGAATGGTAAAATGATCGTTGTTTATTTCGGTAGCTGTTGTCCAATTGAGTTGTACATCCAGTCCTGCAGTTTTAGCGCTGAAAGATTTCAGTTCAACGGGAAGTGGAGTGCAACTTACACCTGCGGATCCACCAAACTGAAGGGGAACGCTGGTTGTGATAGAACTCCAGTTAGAGAAACAGATGACGAACTGGTCGCCCATATTCACATTCAGTGGTGGTTCGAAATTTCCTGCATTTCCTCCAGGTGGGATAATATTCGCAAGACCGGTTCCACCAGATGACATAAGATTCCAGTTACAGCGCACCGGAGCAATATTGTCATTAATAATGTTGGTGCAGGTATTACTGTTGTATGGATACATTATCCAGTCGTAAAATCCGGTTTGAGTACCCAGGCCACCGAAGGTAAATTCCAGTATTCCTGCGGCTTCAACGTTAACGATCATCCACGTACTGTTCAACTCGTTTGAACGTAAACAACCTTGGTTACCCGAACCCCACGGCATAGATGGTTCCCCAAATAGACCATAGGCCGGATTTGAAAATGATCCGAGAGATGGTATTTCGTTTGTGTTTCCGAATCCATTCGGATCAACCGAAAAATTAATATCCGTACAAACATTAATCGCATTTGCGCAATCGCTCGCGGTTACAGGCCCCCCTGTATTTCCAGTCGGGCAATCTGAAATTCCTGAACACGGACCACCGTCCAGAGCGTCTGCTAAAGCCGCTTCAGCACAGAGGCCATCCCAGATAATGGTACAGCAAAATGCATCCTGTGCACAAATGGCAGTCTGGCACCCTGAATTATTGCAACCCGTAGAACCGTTGCCGGCAGCAGCGCAACATGGTCCGCCACCAATTCCACCGCCACAATTGGATACTCCTGCACATGCCAAACCGGCGTTGGCATTGGTAATGGCTGCATCAGCGCACATTGCGTCCCATAGATTGGTACAGCAGAATGCATCCAGAGCACAAATGGCCGTCTGGCAGGCGGCATTCTGACAACCTGGCGTTCCGTTTGCCGAACAACAAAGTCCTGTACCTACCCCTGGACTGGGGCAATCTGATACACCGGAACACGCGCCACCCGATTGCGCGTTATCTATAGCTTCCGAGGCACAAAACATATCCCAGGTGTAATTACAACAAAACGCATCCAGATTACAAATTGCTGCTTCACAAGCCAGATTTTCACATCCCCCGGTGCCATTACTTAAACCACCATTACAACACGCACCAGCACCTCGTTCGGGGTGGAGTTCAGTGATTTCTGAAAAATCTCTGCAGTAACGGGGATGTATTGGGATTAAAGGCTCACCGTTGTACACATTGCTGGTGAAGCATTTAACACCAATACCCAAAGGTGAAAGTAACTCGGTGAAGGTTTGTTTATTATAATGATGTTCTGCGGAAAACAATCCAATGCAGTTTTTAGTCGAATAGTCAGCACGCAATAATTGCAGTCCGTCGAGCGATCGAATAACCGAATCTGCCGCAAGAACCATTTCAGCTGAAGTTATATTCTCAAAAACAAACTGCTTTTTTTCTATATCCTGAGCCAAAGAAATAAAAGGAGTAATGGTCATTAAAAACCACCATATCAATTTTTGATTGATTGGAAATTGTTGGTTCATACTTCCGAAATTAACTAATCCGCATAAAGTATTCTAAATTGTTGATAAATTAAGGATCTATTACAGATCCTTAATTATTTAATAAATCACGTTGGGCGGTCAATGAGGCTCTGACGGATTGAAGCTGAAGATCAACGGCTTTCAGCTCCTCGTTCATGGTTTGTTGACTTTGTTTTTCTTTGGATATTCCTTCATTAATCTTTTCGAATTCCTTTTTCGATTTTTCCAGTTCCTTCTCAGAATCCTTTATTTCCTGTGCCTTCTTCTCAAGATCATTGGAGGCAATTGTTTTTTCTATGCGCGAGATTTCTTCAGCTTTTGCTTGTATATGGCTTTGTTCAGTGGATTTCTGTAACTCAAGATTCTGGATTTCCAGCTGTATCTCTTTGATCTTTTCATGGAGCTTCACAATATCCTTGTCAATTTTAGAGGTGGAGTTTTGCAA
The DNA here is from genome assembly GCA_937911795.1 of uncultured Flavobacteriales bacterium. Lineage (GTDB taxonomy): Bacteria > Bacteroidota > Bacteroidia > Flavobacteriales_D > SKUL01 > SKUL01. Next base: position 6,005 of record CALDPJ010000289.1, read on the forward strand.
TTTTTTGCTCTCCTTGTCAAGCGTTTTCATTTGTTCCTGCAGAGCGTCCAAATCGAATCCGGCGATTTCTGCTTTTACGTTGGATAGGTCCGAAATGGTCTGATTTTGCTCTTTCTGACATTTAATCAGGTCTTTTTCCAGATCCAATACATCCTGCTCTGATTTTTCAATCTTTTTTCGCAGCTTTTCGGCATCCTTCATTACGGTTTTTTCTTGTTTTTCGAGTTCTGCAATTTTGGTTTCAATCTGTTCGGCCTGTGCAAACGCTGTGCAGCTCAGTATAATAAAAGCGGCAATTGAGAAAAAAGATTTCATGATTGTGTATTTGGTTATTGTATGGTTATGTTTTATCAAAAATGTAGATTTATCCTATACAAAGGCAGAATGCATTGATTTCGTTTTAAACAATCAATAGTTAAATAGTAAATTTTCTGCGACAGCATGTAATTTAATTGACGTTCGTTTCAGTAATTGTTACTTTCAACGCGATGCAACTGTTTTGGGAAATATTATGGGTAGTACTGGTTCTGTACGGACTGGCCATTGCACTGTATTTTGCACTGCAGGAGCGTTTTATTTTTATTGCTGTTCACAGTAGCGATAAAGTCAATTATACCCTGGCCAGCGAATACAAAGAGATTTTTCTCGATACACCATTCAGAGGTCGAATCCATGGACTGCACATTAAGTCAAAAGAAAAGCGGGGAGTAATTCTCTACTTCCATGGAAATACGGGCAGCATCCGGCGCTGGGCAGTTACCGGTGAAGAATTGACGAGCTATGGCTTTGATGTGCTGATCATCGATTATCGCGGCTATGGAAAGAGTAGGGGAAGACGATCGGAAGCAGCCATGCATCTGGATGCCGAGGCAGCGTATCAGTATCTGGAACAGTTATACGCCAAAGAGGACATTGTTATTTACGGCCGGTCATTGGGTTCAGGACTCGCGGTACCGTTGGCGGCGAAACATCCGGAATCGAAACTGGTGCTGGAAACGCCGTTTTACAGTTTGCTGGAAATTGCAGAACAGCAGGCGCCGTATGTTCCGATTGGTTTTTTGCTGCGCTATCCATTCCGATCGGACGAAGTGATTGGCGGTATCAGCAATCCGCTGATCATCTTTCACGGCACAAGAGACCGGGTGGTGCCGTATCAATCGGGACTAAAACTATTTGAGAAAGCGGGTTCTGTAAACAAGCAAATGGTCACCATTCCACGAGCGCGACACAACGATCTGGCGAAATATGCGCTGTTTCGTGAAAAGATGCACGAATTTCTGAACAGGAAGTTTTAAACGCCCGGACTGTGATGGTTATGGCACTATGGCAATTATAGTAGAGCGAAAAAAGTTAAATTTGTAGGTATGAACAAGTTGTCCGATCGTATCACCATCAATCCTGAAGTTTGTCACGGCAAACCTTGTATTCGCGGAATGCGTTGGCCTGTAGAGGTTATCATTGACATGTTGGGTTCAGGTATGTCCATCGAAGATATAATTTCGGATCATCCGGAATTGGAACGTGAAGACATTCTGGCAAGTTTGAATTTCGCTAAGCTTTATCTCTCCGGCAGCTCGGCAAAAGATGTAGCCTGATGAAGTTTTTATGTGATGTTCACATTCCTTATCGCCTTGTTTCTTATCTAACATCCTCGGGATTTTATTCAATTCATATTAATGGCGTATTGGAAAGGTGGCATACAAAGGACTCCGACATATGCTCCTACGCCGATAGTCAGGGCCTTATTTTAGTTTCAAAAGATTCAGATTTTCGGTCTTCCTTTTGTTCACCGAACTCCGAAGAAATTGATTAAAGTAAATCTGTGTAATATATCCAATCGTGAACTGGTAGATATATTTTCAAAACAAATACCAGTTTTAGCAAAACTTAACGAACAGAAAAACTTTTTGTTTGAGTTAGATAAATCAAATAGTACGTGGCTGATATTAGATTGAGATTAACTCTCAACTTCTGCTGGACATTCGTCCATAATCTCCACCTGAATGTCGTTTAGTTCAAGCTTGAAATCGCCGCTGGAAATCTGATTTGAAGTAAAGTTTTCTGATAGCAGATACACACCATTGAGTTTTCCTTTTCTGGTTCTTCCGGCCGGAATGCAATGTTCGAGCTCACCAGATTCCCGAAGAATTCCTTCATAGTAAAAGTCAACAGATAAATTGTAGTTGATGGGGTGAGCGTTTTCGTTGCGCACTTCCAGCAACAGCGCAGGAACCTTTTCACCGGCTTCGTTTTTGGCCTCGGCCCATTTGTACCCGAAGGTGACGCCTTCTGTTTTCGAATAGGTTTCGTAACCGGTATTGCAGGTTTGAGCTGTTAAAAGTAAAAAGGTAATGGCTGCTGTGATTGGCTTCATCGTTTTTGTTTTTGTTCGTACTAAGTTAAGAGATACCGCGGGAATCTACAGCACAGAATAAATTTTTTACCCATGATTTGAACCCAATGAAAACCTGCGTGTACAGGTTTCTAAATTTTCAGATCATGAAAAACTCATTTCTACTTTTTTTTCAGGACGCCAGAAATCTTCAGCTCACGATGCTCTCTACATTCCTTATTTATGGAATGATCTATTTGGGTTGGGCTTTTGATGCCGGTAAGTTCACTGCTATTATAGTAGCAGGTTTGCTCACTCAATGGATCGGCATCCGGCTCACCCGAGGGTCAATGCAGAGCATGAAAAGCGCCTGGATCACCGTCATCGGACTTTGTCTTTTATTACAAACGACTCTGGTATGGGTCGGAATTCTGGCCGCGGTTTTCTCGATTGGTGTTAAATTTTTGCTGAAAGTCGATGGCAAACATTTTTTCAACCCTTCGAATTTTGGTATTGTTGCCACCATAGCTTTAACCGGTG
>CALDPJ010000290.1 GCA_937911795.1 uncultured Flavobacteriales bacterium
ACTGGAGCGGTTCTGGTGGATATTCCTCGACCTCACAAAATATTTCAGATTTGATCGGGGGCACCTATGTGCTGATGGTAACCGATACCAATGGTTGCGTGGCCACGGCCGAAGCTACGATAACAGCTCCTGAACCGATTGGAGTAATTGCTGATGTTGTAAATGTGCTCTGTTTTGGTGATAGCACCGGCAGCATCGATCTTTCGGTTTTTGGTGGAACCGAAGCGTATATCATCAACTGGACCGGCCCAGATGGATTCAGTTCATCGTCAGAAGATCTGAGCAATTTGGTTGCCGGAACGTATAATTTCAACCTTGTCGACGCCAATTTCTGCGCCTTCGACACCGCCTTCGTGATTGCGCAACCGGAAGTTCTGGAAGTGGTGGAAACGATCTCGGATATTACCTGTTTTGGAGAAAACGACGGCTCCATTTCGATTGAGATTACAGGTGGAGTTCCGGTGTATGACATTGTCTGGTCGGGTCCGGGTGGCTTTACTTCGAACGAAGCCTCCATTGACAGCATATCTGCCGGAGATTACCATTTGATCGTAACCGATTCTGTTGGTTGCACCCTTGAAACGACATTCAGCATCACAGAACCTTCGGAGCTGTTGCTGGATGTGGACGTTGTTCAACCGGAGTGTCTTCAGGCAAACGGCGAATTGACAGCTGTAGTGAGTGGCGGAACAGCTTCTTATACATATCTGTGGGAAAATGAAAACGGCGACTTTATTTCTGACGAACCAGTTCTTTCCGGCCTCACAGCGGGCTTGTATTTCATTTCTGTCACAGATTCCAATGGCTGCGAAGTTTCGGATTGGATTGCGCTTTCTGATCTGGGTGGAGAAGTACTCGCAACCATTACCGATGTTACCTGTTTTGGTGGCGACGACGGCGCCATTTCGACTACGGTCTTAAATGCTGTTGAACCGCTGGATTACGCCTGGAGCAATCCTTCTGGTTTTACTGCCGACACTCCGGACATCGCGAATCTTCCTGCGGATGTTTACAATGTCGTTGTGACCGATTCATTGGGTTGTGTATATGCGGCTTCATTCGAAGTTAATCAACCCGATAGTATTTCGATAAATGCAACGGTAGATGGAATATCATGTTTTGGTGGCGACGGAGCCATTTCGCTTCTGGTTTCAGGTGGTATTCCACCCTATGATTTTAGTTGGACAGGACCCGGTGGTTTCGCTGCCGACACTTCGGCCATTGCTGAATTAACGGAAGGAAATTATGTGGTGGTCGTTACAGATTCGGTGGGTTGCACGGCTACGGCGACTTTCGAAATGACAGAACTCGCACCCTTATCCCTCGCGTTCCTGACCACAGATGTTTCCTGCAACGGATTCGACGACGGTTCGATTGATCTTACAGTTACCGGCGGAGAATCTCCTTACTCCTATATCTGGATCGGGCCCAACGGATTTACTTCAGATGCGGCTTCCATCGATAGCCTGGCTCCTGGTTTTTATGAGGTTCAGGTGACAGATAACAACGGATGTGTAGAAACCGATGGAGTACTGATCAACGAGCCTACAGCAATTGAGCTGGTCACCAATTCAGTAAATTCTACATGCGGTAACGACAATGGAAGCGCTACGGTCATGGCATCCGGAGGTACCACCAGCGGAAGCGGCTATAACTTCACCTGGCTCGATTCTGATGCGCAAGTCATTGACACCACGAACAGTATTGAGAATCTAGCTCCCGGAGCATACACCATCATCGTGGAAGATGACAACGGGTGTACCGCCACAGAAACCATTGTTATTTCTGATTCGGATGGAATCATAACCGCCGAAATTACTCCGCCTTCCTGTTCCGGTGGGGATGACGGCGCCATTGACATTACGGTCACCGGTGGAACTGAGCCATATATTTTCAGTTGGTCGGGACCAGATGGTTTCACTTCGACCGATCAGAATGTTTCCGGATTATTTCCCGGAGATTATGTGGTGGAAGTCACAGACAGTGCCGGTTGTATTTTTGTAGAACTCTTTGTACTGGATATTCCAGAAACGGTAGCGCTTGATTTTAATGTAACCCAGATTCTGTGTAATGCAGATAATGATGGATCCATCGCCGTAAGTATTTCCGGCGGAATAGCTCCGTACAATGTTCAGTGGTCCGGACCAAGCGGATTTGTTTCTACCGATACGCTGATTCAGGATCTCGCGCCCGGAAATTATACCATTGTTGTAACGGATTCGGCACTGTGTGTTACCACAGAAAATATTCTCATTACGGAACCTGCGGCTATTGATGCTGAAATTTCAGCGTTCCACAACCTTTGCAGTGACGATACCAATGGCGCACTTACAATAGCGGTTTCAGGCGGTACAGAACCTTACACTTTTCAGTGGATCGGACCAAATGGTTTTGAAAGTCAGGGACAGAACCTTGGAGGACTGATTTCCGGAGTGTACGAAGTTCTGGTGACGGACACATTGGGTTGCACTGCGCAGTTCCTGACGGAGATACTGAGTACTTCGGCAATTTCCGTTGATCTGGATATGACTCCTGTGCAATGTTACGGCGATAGCACCGGTAGCATTGCCGCGGTCGTTACCGGCGGAACGGCTCCGTTTGTACTGCAATGGACAGGTCCCGACGGATTCTCATCTACAGATTCAACCATCGGAAATCTAATAGCCGGAAGCTACCAGCTGTTGATTGTCGATTCCAATAGCTGTTCGCTGCAACTCGATACGGTCATTACTCAACCCGATTCACTGTTTGCTGCGGTTTCGGCCACTATGGTCAGTTGTTTTGGTGAAAACGACGGTGCTATTGAAGCCAATGTCTCCGGCGGTACTGCGCCGTATACCTACAGTTGGACCGGCCCTAATGGATTTGCGGATACCACAGCTACATTGTCTGGCCTCGCAGCAGGAAACTATCTGCTGAGCTATACCGACAGTCTCGGGTGCAGCGGAATGGAAGAAGTGGTAATTACAGAACCCGAAGTGCTGGAAGTCAATCTTCAGTCACTGGTTCATGCTATTTGTAATACCGATAATTCCGGAGAAATAATAGTTGACGTTGCCGGTGGAACCGAACCCTATGTCTTTGAATGGACCGGTCCGGATGGATTTACTTCGGATGAACAAAATATCACCGATTTATTCACCGGAATCTACGAGTTGATCGTTGTGGATTCAAGTGGTTGTACGACCGGCTTTTCAGCAGAGGTGGAATACATTTTTGAAATCGATGCCGATGCCGGACAGGATACCATGCTTTGTGAGAATGAACAGCCGTATCTGCTGTTGGGAACGCCGTTGAATGCCGATTCTACCTGGTGGGCAGATGCGGACGGTAATATTCTCAGCATGACAGATACTTTTGAAATTGTGGTTTTACCCGGTGAATACATTTTTTATTATCACGTGAGCAGTGGACTGTGCTCTGATGTGGATTCGGTGATGATCACAATTCTTGAGCTTCCTGATGTAGAAGCCGGGCCGGATGAAGTGATTGTAGAAGGTGAGGAAGTTTCGCTGGGCGGTAATCCGACCAGTTCAACTGCTACAGATTTCGTCTGGATACCCAATTATAACATGAACGATTCCACCGTGGCAAATCCGCTTGTGTCACCCGAAATCACAACTACCTACGAAGTAATTGTTACCGATGAAAACGGGTGCTTCAACAACGATTTCGTCGTAATTACGGTATTACCGGATATCGTGGTTTCTTCGGGAATTTCACCCAACGGCGACGGATATAACGATGAATGGATCATCGACTACATTGACGAATTTCCGGGCAACGTCGTGGAAGTGTATAACCGCTGGGGAGATTTGTTATATCGTGCCGAGGGATACAACAACGAAGAACCCTGGGATGGCTATTACAACGGAAAATTGTTGCCGGTTGGGACCTATTATTACGTGATAGAACTCAACGATGAACGGTTTCCGGAGCCATTCACAGGACCAATAACCATTTTCAGATAGCGCCATGAAAAACTTACTCATACCGTTTTTTCTACTGTTGTGCGCTACGCTGGCCGAAGCACAACAACTTCCGCAATTGTCACAGTATTACATGAACGAATACGTGATCAATCCTGCTGTTGCCGGACGCGACAATGTTTTTGATGTTAGAACCTCTCAACGTCATCAGTGGGTTGGGATCAATGATGCACCGCGTACCTACACATTGTCCGTCCATGGACCGCTTTTTAAAGAGGCGATGGGCATCGGGATGTATGCCTTTACAGATATTGTCGGTCCTACGCGGAGAACAGGTTTTCAGGCGTCCTATGCCTATCATCTCAAGCTGAATGAAACGGCGCGGTTATCGTTTGCTGCTTCGCTCGGGTTGTTGCACTATGCGCTCGATGGCAGCAAACTGGATTTACGCGATGAGGGAGATCCGAGCCTGATGAACGTGTACCGATCGGATTTACTGCCAGATGCAAAATTTGCGGTGTACTTCTACACCACGAAATTTTATGCTGGCCTCACTGTTCCCAACCTGATTCAAAACCGGCTGGATTTGTACGAGAACAATTCCATCGAAAACCGCCTGGTACCACACTTTATGCTGATGGCGGGTTATCGGTTCGAGATATCCGACGACTGGATGATTGAGCCTTCTGTGCTGTTTAAATATGTGAACCCGGCTCCGTTGAAGTACGACCTGACTGTCCGGGTACACTTTAGAAATATGCTCTGGGCGGGCGTGAATTACAGAAGCAATGAATCCATCGCGCCATCAATCGGATACACGCACAAAGACTATATCTTTTTTGGTTATTCGTACGACATTCTCACCAATAATCTGAAGAACTATTCTACTGGTTCGCACGAGATAATGATCGGGGTGAAACTGAACAGGAAGGTGAAGCGAGCGGACGCAGATACGCAGCAGTAGGATGTTTTCCGTTGCGTAACCAATGTTACGGTATGATGCGGTTGAATGCGCTAATTTTGTCAAAGATCACTATTCATAATACCTATCTTGTATTCATTTAAAACATCCACTATGAAGCCAATCTTGTTTTTGTTTACCGCCTTTACATTGATGGGTTGTACGACTCAATCGTCTCCCCGAACAGATGCTCCTCCAATCGGCGAGCAGCAGGAGAAATACGAGAACATTGATTCTGATGAACTGGTCGAAAAAATGGAGAGCGAACCGGGAATCCTGCTGGATGTCCGCACACCCGATGAAACCCGCGATGGAATAATCGAAGGTGCTACAACGATGGATTTTTATGAGGATGATTTTAAAAACCGGATTATGGAGCTCGACCGGGATCAGCCGGTATATATTTATTGTGCCTCCGGCAACCGTAGCGGGCAAACGGCCAAAATGTTGAAAGATGCAGGATTCGAGGAAGTGTATAACCTCGAAGGAGGAGTAACCGAATGGCAAAAATCCGGAAAGCCGGTAATTGAGGAAAAATGAAGACCCATGCAGTCATCGGTTTAATACTTGCCGCGGTTTCACTGTGGACCTGCCAGGCATCAGATTCCAGCGGAGAAAAACAACTGCCGGAAGAAGAGCTGATGAAAGCCGGCGCTGAGATTACACAAACCATAGGAGCTGAGTTAATGAAAACCGTACAACAGCAAATGTCCGAAGGTGGAGTTGCTCAGGCACTCGGTTTTTGCCAAACCCATGCCTTGCCCATCACCGATTCGCTCGCTACCCAATTCGATGTATCAGTAAAACGCACCACCTTGCGCACCAGAAATCCAAAGAATGCCCCGAGCGAATTCGAAGCGGATGTACTGAAAACAATGCAGAGTCAGGGGAAGTTCGATCCGGCAATAAGTTACTCCGAAAATGGCAATGCAGTATATTATGAGCCGATTGTATTAAAGGAGTTTTGCCAGACCTGCCACGGAATTCCGGGTGAAAGCATGACCGTAGCCGTCGATTCTTTGATTAAGTCGCATTACCCCGATGATCGCGCTACAGGCTTTTCGGCCGGTGATTTGCGTGGAATGTGGGTCGTTACCTTTCATGAAGATACGGGTCAATAAGTCAGAAATTCGCCGTAACTTATATAGGCAAAGCGACCGGTACTACGTCAAGAATTGCACAGTACGACGGTGGCTTGAGTACATTTTGAAATTTCAAACAACTACGCATGGCAACATTTAATGAACTGATAAAAGGAAAGCAGCCGGTTTTGGTAGATTTTTACGCAGACTGGTGCGGGCCCTGTAAAATGATGTCACCGGTGCTGGAAGAACTCTCCGGTAAAATGGGTGAAAAAGTGAAAATTCTGAAAGTAGATGTCGACAAAAATCCCCAGGCAGCCGGAAGTTTTGGCGTGCAGGGCGTGCCTACGTTCATACTTTTTAAAGAAGGTAAAATCGTTTGGCGACAATCCGGCGCCATGCCGATTGGTGTCTTACAACAGGCCATTGAGCAAAACAGTTGATTCGATTCTGATTTTGGTTTATTGAGCCGAGGTCGGTAGTATATCCTCCGGAATCAGCCCAAATGAGAACCCTTGAGATTTGAGCTGTTCCAGCACCTTCGGCAATGCATAGGACATTTTCTCATAGGCTTTGTGGCTGTCATGAAATACAACGATAGATCCCGGAACAACATTTTTGACCACGTTCTCCACACATTTTTCTTTGGTGACTTTGCGGTCGAAATCTCCGCTGATAACGTCCCACATAATGATTGAAAACCGTTTCCGGAGCGCTGCCGTCTGCGATCGTTTGATCTTACCATACGGTGGCCGGTACAACCGCGAAGGTACAATCCGGGCACATTCCAAAACATTTTTCACGTAAGAATAGTCGTTGTACTTCCAGCCATTCAGGTGGTTGAGCGAGTGGTTTCCGATGCGATGCCCATCGTCAATCACCCGTTGAAAAATGTCGGGGTGTTTCAGAACATTATCTCCGATACAGAAGAAGGTAGCCCGGACATCGAATTCCTTTAAAACATCCAGGGCATAAGGAGTTGCGACCGGAACCGGTCCGTCGTCAAAAGAAATAAAAACCTCCTTTTTGCTGGTCGGAACATCCCATACCAAATCCTTGTAAACAGGCTTCAGTAAATCCGGGGTTTTATTGAGATACATCTGTTCTAAAAGCTGGCCTTAGAGGTTCTGCGTTTATAAATTTCAATGGCTTCCATGGTTGTTTCAAACCGCGCTTCAATCTCTTCAAAACGCTCGGTAAAACGGTCGGCCATTTCATCATCCTGCGGATATTGAGTGGTTACCATACGTTCGAGACGTTGCAATACATGCATTCCAACCTGCATATCGCGCTGCAAGCCTCTGGAATACTTCGGATCAAGACTCATGTAATATTCCATCTCTTCGGCAAACTTTTCAAACAATTTTTCAGACACATTGTTCGCAGCTTCGTCTTCGTTGATTTTATACAACGACTCGGTAACAGGCAACATCGTATGGGTGTACGGAACATTTCGCTCGGGCATCACCTCCAGTGATTTCAGCAGCACTTCCCGCGCTTTATCTTCTTCACCGCGCGAGATCAGCTCATCGGCAAGATTGCTGAATTGCATGCGCAGGTTGTTGATCATGCGCATGTTGTTTTCGTCGAGATAAATGTGACCTTCGGTATCCATTCCTCCCCAACGGAATTTGTTCATGAGCGCATCGTACATACGATCGGCATGCACTTGTCCGGTGATGTTCGGATTGGAGTTTTTCGGAGCTTTTAATGGTACCAGGCGATAAGCAAGACCTTCGAGCTGGAAATAATCCTGAAGACCCAGATAACTGTCCGGTCCGGTGGTTACCGCATAGTAAATTGGTCTTTCCCAGTTGTTGTTTGCCAGAAGGTCGAGCATGATAAACTGGTTTTTCAGCAGGTATGTTTTATTGATTTTCCAGTCTACAGAAGAAACAATCTCACCGTATTTTTCAGACGGAACAACTCCCATTTCAACGATACGGGCAGAATCTACCGGAAGCGAGAATGTTTTCGTGGGCATGTAGTGCAATCTTTCTCCTCCGCCGAGTTGTAATACATTCTTGTCATCCAGCGCAAAATCTACTGCCTGGCGGGCATTTACATAGATTTCGTTGGGATTTCGTGAGGCATCCATGTATACCACATCCCGGGTTCCCTGGCGGTATTTCTCTTCATCCAGACCAATGGGTAAAGGATCGGATTCATAAGCTTTTCGTCTCATCTGATCCACATACCAATCCGTATTCAGCAGACTGAGGTTACAAACGCGAATGTCGGTTCTGATTCCTTCCACTTCCTGAGCGTACCACAGTGGGAAAGTATCATTGTCTCCGTTGGTGAAAATGATGGAATTGGGTTCGCATGACTCGAGGTAGTTGTGGGCAAAATCAGATGCCGTATAGCGGTTTGATCGGTCGTGATCGTCCCAGCCTTCTACCGCCATTAATACTGGCACAGGCAGCGCAATCAGACAGGCCACAACAGCCGCAATTACCGAACTCTTTACTGCTTTCCCCAAAAAGTGCATCGCGAAAACAGCTGCCAGCGCAACTATGCCCATGTACAATAAGGTATAGGAAAGAGCATGGCTGTCGCCGATAAATTCCAGTATAAAGAACAGTGCTCCCGCTCCGAGTGTTATCGATGCGACCCGCTGAAGCTCCTTTGTTGTGATGCTTCGTGCCACATCAAACAGTGCATAAACCCCAAGTCCGATCCAGATGGCAAAGGCATAGAACGATCCGGCATACGCGTAATCGCGCTCCCTGGGTTGCATGGGGTACTGGTTGAGATAAATTACAATGGCCAAACCAGTCAACAGGAACAACATGAGTACAACAAATGCATCGTTGCGTCCTCTTGTGAATTGATACACGAGACCGATCAGCCCAAGAATTAGCGGTAGCAGGTAGTATCGGTTGTAGGCTTTATTTTCTGTGATGCTCGACGGAAGTTCTTTTTGATTGCCAAGACGTTGTTCGTCGACAAGATCAACACCGCTCAACCAGTTACCATCAATAATATTTCCATGGCCCTGTACATCATTTTGGCGACCGGCAAAATTCCACATAAAGTATCGCCAATACATCCAGTTTACCTGATAACTGAAAAAGAAACGCAGATTCTCAACGAAGGTAGGTTTGTAGATGACGGTCATCTGGCCGTCATTGCCTCTTGCGCGAATGGGTTTTCCTTCAAATTTCGACCACTTTTCATATTCTGTTATGTGGTGCGCCTGGGTACTGTACATCCTGGGGAACAGGCCTTTGAACTGCGCATTGTAATTATATTCTGAGTTTTCTTTGGGATCGGAGATGATGTATTTTTTCTCCAGCTGATAATTTTTATCGGCATTCTGAGCCATAAAATCTTCGGCGAACCACTGATCGTTAAAGGATTTTACCTGCTGTTTTCCATCCATCACCAGAAATGCTTTGATCCAGGTAGGAGTTCCGTCGCTTTTAGGATTCTCAATGTCCAGCGGAGCAGAGTAGTAAGGCCCGTACAACAGTGGAGCAGAACCGTATTGTTCGCGGTTGAGGTAGCTGAGGAGGGTGACCATATTCTCTGGATTGTTCTCATCCATCGGAGGGTTTTCTGAAGATCGGATCAGGATGGTTGCGTAGGTTGAATACCCGATCAGTATCACCATAAAACTGAGGATGGAGGTGTTGAGGATTACGCTCGGAGTTTTTACCCTGCTGATAGCGAAACCAATACCTCCCATAAGCAATACAACAAACAAAATGGCACCGCCGGAAAGGTAATCGCTGAATACGAGCGGAATGGCAGCAGCAGCCAATAAGCCATATAAAATAAAGGCTGTTTTTTTCTGTGGATCACGGGAATAGAAAAGGCTGAAAGTGATAAATGCGATGATTAAAATACCGAAATAAATCAGTCCGGAGTTGAACGGAAGACCAAGAGAATTGGTAAAGAAAACCTCATAACCACCAGCCAGTTTTACCATCCCGGGGATGATCATAGCCTGTATCACTCCAAGCAACAGAACCGATACAAAAAGAGCTATACCCACACCCTTTACCGAAGGCTTGTATTGTTTGAAATAAAATACCAATGCCATTGCCGGAATCGTGAGCAAGTTGAGCAGGTGGACACCGATGGACAATCCCATCATATAGGCGATAAAAACGAGCCAGCGGGTTTCATGATTCCGGTCTTCGAGCGCGTCCCATTTCATAATCGCCCAGAAAACTACCGCTGTAAAAAGAGAGGACATTGCGTACACTTCGCCTTCAACAGCAGAGAACCAGAATGAATCTGAAAAAGTATAGGCAAGGGCTCCCACAACACCACTTCCCAGCACCGCTATAATTTTACCGTTGTCGAATTCTCCACGCACAGAGGCCAGTTTGCGTCCGAAGGCGGTAATGGTCCAGAAAAGGAAAAGTATGGTGAAGGAACTGCACAGGGAGGACATCACGTTCACTGCCGCGGCTGCCTGTTCTGGTGAAACAAATGCAGAGAAAATACGCGCTACGAGCATAAACAGAGGTGCGCCCGGCGGATGTGGAATTTGAAGTTTGTAGGCGGTAGCTATAAATTCGCCGGTGTCCCAAAAGCTGGTCGTCGGTTCTATGGTGGTGACATAGACAATGGTGGCCAGTAAAAATACCATCCATCCGGTGATATTATTGAGCAGCTTATAGTTCATGGCGTTGTTAATAGTTAGTGGACGCGAATTTAAAAAATTAAATCACAGCGGATTTGCTGAAAAGTAGTTTAGGGTGTTTGGGGGCATTGTAAAAAATGTTAACTTTGCCGCACCAAAATTCAGACCTACCAGAGGTTTGAATATTGCCCGATGGTGTAACTGGCAACACGTCTGGTTTTGGTCCAGAAGAGTCCAGGTTCGAGCCCTGGTCGGGCAACAGAAATCACAAAAGCCTCCGGTAAATCCGGGGGCTTTTTTGTTGCAGAAAATTTGCGGATTTCACAAAGCCCGGGCAGGGAGGAAAGCAGAAAGAGTATGAGAACGAGGATATTCTCCAATCAATTAACATTTTGAAACCACTTACCGCTCATCGGTTCACGGTTCACCGACATCACCGTTCACCGTTCACTGTTCACCGATCCGTAACTCACCGATATCCGAATGCCTCCATTTTTCACTTTTCACTGCCTCACTTTTCACTAAACTACAACATTCACAATCCTCCCCAACACCACAATCACTTTCTTCGGAGCTTTGCCCTCCAGGTATTTCGCGCTTTGCTCGTCCGCCAGAATGGCTTCCTCTACTTCTTCTTTACTCAAACTCAAAGGTAGCTCCAGTTTAAACCGCGTTTTTCCATTGAACGAAACCGGATATTCGAAACTGTCTTCGGTAAGGTGTTCTTCGTTGTATTGCGGCCACGGCTGCGTGGTAATGCTTTCTGAATGCCCCAGTTTTGCCCAGATTTCCTCGGCAAAATGCGGCGCGTAAGGAGATAAAACAACCATCAGCGGTTCAAGAATGGCGCGTTTCGAACATTTCAGTTCGTTGAGTTCATTCACACAGATCATCAACGTGCTGACGACCGTGTTGTACGAATGCCGCTCCAGTTCTTCGCTCACCTTTTTGATTGCTTTGTGCAGGGCTTTTAGTTCGGTTTTGGTTGGTGCTTCGTCACCGACGAT
>CALDPJ010000291.1 GCA_937911795.1 uncultured Flavobacteriales bacterium
GGTGAAGCGACCACAAATCGGCGCAAAAGGACTGGTGTACTGCAAATGTAATGAAGACGGAAGTTTTAAATCTTCGGTTGATAAGTTTTTTGATCAGTCGGCCTTAAGATCGTGGGCTGAGCAATGTGGAGCCAAACCAGGAGATCTCATTCTGGCGCTTTCCGGCGACCTCAATTCTACCCGAAAACAACTCGGAGAACTCCGTCTGCACATGGGTTCGGAACTTGGATTGCGGTTGCCGGGTGATTATAAACCACTTTGGGTGGTCGATTTCCCACTCCTCGAATGGGACGAGGAAACTCGAAGATTTCACGCCATGCACCACCCATTTACATCACCGAAAAAAGAAGATCTTGAATTGTTGGAATCGGATCCGGGAAAGGTACGCGCCAATGCCTATGACATGGTGATAAACGGTGTGGAACTGGGCGGAGGATCTATCCGTATTCACGACCGCAAACTGCAATCGCGCATGTTCGATCTGCTCGGGTTTACACCAGAAGAGGCAAAAGCCCAGTTTGGATTCCTGATGCAGGCCTTTGAATATGGTGCGCCGCCCCACGGTGGAATTGCTTTTGGTTTTGATCGGATGTGTGCATTGTTTGGCGGCACCGATTCCATTCGCGATTACATTGCCTTTCCGAAAAATAACGCCGGAAGAGATGTGATGATCGACGCTCCGGCTCCTGTGGACAACGAACAATTAACAGAGCTTAACCTGCGCGTAACCGAGCACAGGGAGTAGACAGCCGTAGTTCATCCTGCTTTCGTTAACTTAGAGATATGGAGCGATGGGCGACTTTACTTCTGTCTTTGTTGATCATCTCTGCAGCATCTGCACAAACCGTTGCGGACGCCGATGCGTATCGGCATCTGGGAATTTTACTCAACGCAGGTAGCATTTTTGCCCATTCGAAAGATGTGGAAAATATCGCCGGATCGGTTCCGTATGGTTTCGAAATTGAATTTTCAAAGCGAAACCTCAGCCGCGATGCCTGGCGCACATGCCACTGCTATCCCACCACCGGTTTTATTCTCGGCTATTCCAATTACGACAACAAGGTGCTTGGTCATGGCATTCATGTTTCCTATTTCCTGGAGCATATATTTTTACCATTCAGAAAGTGGAGTCCGGTGATTCGCGGAGCGGCTGGTTTCGCTTATTCTACCAATCCACATCACGCAGAAGAAAATCCCGACAACCAAAGTTACAGCCTGCCGGTAAATGCTTTTCTTCAGCTTCAGGGTGGATTTAACCTGATGCTCGGAGAAACAGGAATGGTGACATTAAGAGCCGGTTATAATCACGTTTCAAACGGTGGAATAAAGGAACCCAACAAAGGCATCAATTGGCCAAATATTGCTGTTGGCTATATGCATATGTTTGATTATCAACCTCCACAACGACGCGAAAAAAGGGAGCTATCTGATGAGGATAAGGTTTGGCTGAAGCGGGTAGAAATTCTTGGCGCATACACCACCCGCGTTTTTGAAAAGAAAGAGTCTTTTTTCGCTTACGGGGCAATGGGATCACTGTCGCGTAAATTTGCTCCGATGCACGGAATTTCCGCGGCGGCAGAATGGCATTATCACGAGGAGTTGGCGCGTAGAATTGAGTGGCAGGAAGAGAGTGTCAGCGCTCACCGCGCAGCTGTGCTCATCGGACATGACTTTCTGTTTGGCAAAGTGGTTTTCTCGCAGCAAATTGGCGTATACGTTTATGATGAATTTCGCCATTACGACCCGATTTATCACCGTTGGACGCTGAGTTATGTGTTGCCTAACGGTTTTTCCTTCGGTACCAGCCTAAAAGCGCATCGTCATGTGGCTGAGTTTCTCGACGTAAGAATTGGCTTTCATTGGTAGCAAAAAAAAATGCCGCATCCCGTTGAGAATGCGGCATTGATTCAAATCAAACAAAATTAAAGGGTTCCTCTTTTCTCTTGTTCGCGTTCTATCGATTCAAACAGTGCCTTAAAGTTCCCTGCTCCAAATCCTCTCGCACCCATTCGCTGAATAATTTCGAAAAACAAAGTCGGACGATCTTCTACAGGTTTAGTGAAAATTTGTAATAAATATCCTTCTTCATCCGCATCGATCATAATTCCTAATTCCTGTAATTGCTTAAGATCTTCTTGCATTTCATGTTCGAATTCTTTTAATCTTGCAGGAATAGCGTTGTAGTATTCATCGGGTGGCGTTGATAAAAACTGAACACCTCTTTTTCTCATTTCACTCACTGTTGATAAAATATCATTGGTCGCAACAGCAATATGTTGAACTCCGGGTCCACCATTGAAATCTAAATATTCCTCG
>CALDPJ010000292.1 GCA_937911795.1 uncultured Flavobacteriales bacterium
GCTGGAAACCCGCGCGCCGTTTTTTGAAGCCGTGTACAAAACCCGGTTCATCAATTTGTTGGCATTGCCCAAACCTTTGATGATGTCCATCCCCGAATGCCCGCCGTTCAAGCCTTTTACGCTGATTTTATAGGCAGTGTGGTTTTCTGGTACGGCTTCTTCTTCGTAATTTCTTGTGGCGGTGATATCGACCCCACCGGCGCATCCAATCCCGATTTCATCGTCCTCCTCGGTATCGAGGTTTAAAAGGATTTCGCCGCTCAAAATGGAATTGTCAAGGTTTTTTGCCCCCGTCATTCCGGTTTCTTCATCAATGGTAAACAGTGCCTCGAGCGGAGGATGCGGAATATCTGTGGACGACAGCAAGGCCATAATTGACGCAACACCCAAACCGTTGTCTGCGCCGAGTGTCGTGCCGCGGGCTCTTACCCAATCTCCATCAACAAACATTTCAATACCCTGCGTATCGAAATCAAAAGAAGTGTCGTTGTTTTTCTGGTGAACCATATCCAGATGACTTTGCAGCGCCACGGTCTGACGGTCCTCCATACCCCGGAATGCCGGTTTTTTGATGATGACATTTCCAACCTCATCAACAACGGTTTCGAGGTTGAGTTTTTTCCCGAAGTCCACCATAAACTGAATCACCCGTTCTTCTTTTTTTGAAGGTCGTGGCACAGCGTTGAGGTCGGCAAAATGGTTCCACAATGTATTGGGTTCGAGTTTGCGTACGTCTTGATTCATGATCTGCAATAGTTTAAGTGTATCGGCGTCGAAAAAGACTCCGAAGTGAAATTAAATAAAGCCCGGTTATGGGCTATTGGATAACGCCCAGCTCTTTTCCGACTTTCGAGAAAGCAGCAATGGCGCGGTCGAGATGTTCCTGTGAATGTGCGGCAGAAAGTTGCACGCGAATCCGCGCTTTTTCTTTGGGAACAACCGGGAAAAAGAATCCGATTACGTAAATGCCTTCGTCCAGCAACCGGTCGGCCATATCTTGTGAGAGTTTTGCGTCGTAGAGCATTACCGGCACAATGGCAGAGTCGCCCTGTACGATATCAAAACCGAGTTTGGACATTCCTTCTTTAAAATATTTGGTATTCCATTCCAGTTTGTCGCGCAGGTCGGTGGAAGACTGCAGAATGTCGAAAACTTTAATAGATGCCGCTACGATAGACGGCGCCAGTGAATTTGAAAACAGATAGGGTCTCGAACGTTGTCGCAGCAATTCGATGATTTCTTTGCGGCCGGTAGTGTATCCGCCCATAGCTCCGCCAAGTGCTTTTCCGAGCGTTCCGGTGATGATGTCCACCCGGCCCATCACGTCGCAGTGTTCGATTGATCCGCGACCGGTTTTACCCATAAATCCAGAGGCGTGACAATCATCGACCATTACCAGCGCGTCATATTGGTCGGCCAGATCACAAATACCTTTTAGATTGGCAACAATACCATCCATAGAAAAAACTCCGTCGGTAACGATCAGTTTAAACCGGTGGCCAGCTTCCTGCGCAGCTTTTAACTGCGTTTCCAGGTCGGCCATGTTGTTGTTCTTGTAGCGGTATCGGGCGGCTTTGCACAAACGAACGCCGTCTATGATAGATGCGTGATTGAGTTCATCAGAGATAATACAATCGAGATTATTGAGCAGTGGCTCAAAAATACCTCCGTTGGCATCGAAACAGGCTGCGTAGAGTATGGTGTCTTCTGTACCTGAAAATTCTGCAATTTTAGCTTCGAGCGTCTTGTGAATGTCTTGTGTTCCGCAGATAAACCGTACGGATGACATTCCGAAGCCGTGCGAATCGAGCCCGTCGTGTGCCGCTTTAATCACTTCGGGATGTGAAGAAAGACCGAGATAATTGTTGGCACAGAAATTCAATACTTTCTGACCAGATTGAAGCGTGATTTCTGCACCTTGTTCGCTGGTGATGATGCGCTCGCGTTTATAAAGTCCGGCTTCTTTAATGGAAGTCAACTCATTTTGAAGATGTTCCTTGATTTTTCCGTACATAAATGGGTGGTGATTTAGGAGAGCGAAATTAATAATTATATGCGGGATGGAGGGGAGTGGAAAGTGAACAGTGGGGGAGTGAAAAGTGAACAGTGGGAGAGTGAAAAGTGAACAGTGGGAGAGTGAAACGTGGGAAAGTGAAGAGAAGACAATGAAAATAAGGTGTGAAGTTTTAAATTTGAGAAATGGGTAAGTCGATTTTGAGAGATAAGAGTTATGTTTTTGCCATCCGTGTTGTGGAGATGGTTAAGCCATTACAATCAGAGCGGAAAGAGTATGTTTTGAGTAAGCAGCTACTTCGATCGGGCACTGCGGTGGGAGCGCTGATTTCTGAAGCAGAATTCGGCCAGAGTAAAGCGGATTTCACGCATAAATTGAGCATTGCATTAAAGGAAGCAAATGAAACACGCTATTGGCTAAGTCTGTTAAAGGATACCGATTATATCGGACTTGAATTATTCAATTCAATTGAAAAAGATTGTAGCGAACTCATTCGCCTATTGGTGGCAAGTATTAATACTGCTAAAGGTAATGCGAGAGGAGGCAAGGGAATAGTGAAAGAGTGAAAAGAAGTGAAAAGTGAACAGTGAAAAGTGGGAGAAAGTGAAAAGTGAACAGTGGGAGAAAGTGAAAAGTGAAGAGTGGTGGAGTGAACAGTGAACAGTGGGGGAGTGAACAGTGAAAAGTGGTGGAGTGAACAGTGGTGGAGTGAAAAGTGAAGAGTGGGAGAGTGAAAAGTGGGAGAGGGAACCCGGAATGGGCCAAATGAATGTAAGGGTTGTTATACTACTCCCTGATCGATCATAGCATCGGCTACTTTTACGAAACCGGCAATGTTGGCACCTTTTACATAATCTATCGTTCCGTCGTCCCGTCGGCCATATTTTACACAGGCCTGGTGGATTTCTTTCATGATATTTCTTAGCCGCAGATCTACTTCTTCTGCCAGCCAGTTGAGGCGCAATGAATTCTGACTCATCTCCAGACCAGAGGTGGCAACGCCTCCTGCGTTGGATGCTTTCCCGGGGGCAAAAGCGATGTTGTGTTCGTGAAAAAACGCAACGGCTTCAGGAGTAGAAGGCATATTGGCACCTTCGGCTACCAGTTTCATTTTTTTGTTGAAAAGCTTTTGTGCATCCTCGCCATTCAGTTCGTTTTGTGTGGCGCAGGGCATGGCAATATCTATTTCGCAAGGAACGTCCCAGGCGCGTACTCCTTCAAAAAACTGAACTCCATCCCGGTTCGAAGCCATTTCATCAATTCGTCCGCGGCGCACATTTTTCAGATCCTGCAGGAAATCAAAATCAGCCGGGTGAAATCCATACTCGGCATACACGTATCCCGACGAATCGGAGAGTGTTACAACTTTACCGCCCATCTGAATAATTTTCTGAAATGCGAACTGAGCCACGTTTCCGGATCCCGAAATGGCTACCGTTTTTCCTTTTATGCTGTCGCCCATCTCGTTGAGCATCTCCTCCGCAAAGTATACACAAC
The DNA here is from genome assembly GCA_937911795.1 of uncultured Flavobacteriales bacterium. Lineage (GTDB taxonomy): Bacteria > Bacteroidota > Bacteroidia > Flavobacteriales_D > SKUL01 > SKUL01. The sequence goes on from CALDPJ010000292.1 coordinate 3,512, forward strand.
CGTATCCGGTAGCTTCAGGGCGCATCAATGAGCCGCCCCAGTTGAATCCCTTTCCGGTGAAAACACCTGTAAATTCGTTGCGGAGTTTTTTGTACTGACCAAACATATATCCGATTTCGCGGCCGCCAACGCCAATATCACCGGCCGGCACGTCTGTATCCGGTCCAATGTGCCGGAATAATTCACTCATAAAGCTCTGGCAGAATTTCATGACTTCGTTGTCTGACTTCCCTTTCGGATCAAAATCAGACCCTCCTTTTCCACCGCCCATGGGCAAAGTGGTGAGGCTGTTTTTAAATACCTGTTCGAATCCGAGAAATTTCAGAATGCTCAGGTTGACTGAAGGGTGAAAACGCAGCCCACCTTTATATGGTCCGATTGCGGAATTAAACTCAATCCGGAAGCCGCGATTTACCTGCACATCTCCGTTGTCGTCGAGCCAGGGTACACGAAAAATTATGGTGCGTTCCGGTTCGACCATCCGCTCCAGAATTCGGTGCTGGCTGTATTTGGTGTGGTTTTGAATGAAGGGGATAATGGTTTCCGCTACTTCCTCAACCGCTTGCAGAAATTCTGGTTCATGACTGTTTTTAGCTCTTACGCCAGCCATAAAGGATTCTACGGCAGGGTCATGATGTGCGACTGATTTCATGTTTGGTTAATTATGAATTTCGTGGGCAAATGTAGATAAAATATGAGTGTTGCAAGGGGATTTGCCACAGGCTCAGCAAGTATGAAAGTTCCCAGTCAATAGCTACCCAAGGGCTTTAGAAGGCGATAGCGTTTGCCGGGCAATGCCTTCACAACTCCTTCGAGTTCCAGGTTTAGCAGCAGCAGTGAGATTTCGCGCATGGGTTTGCCGGCGATATCTGCCAGAGAATCGATGGTAACGGGGCCGGATTGTTGCAGACATCGCGCCAACGACAGTTCAGTTTCGGTGAGGGTGGGGAAAACACTCAATTGAACAGGGGCGACTGCTTTTTCGAGGGGCTTCCAGCTCATAAGTTTAAAAATATCTTCTGCATTTTCTACCAATGCTGCGCGGTTGGTTTTAATGAGCCAGTTGCAGCCTTCAGATCGCGGATCGGTGGGTTTGCCGGGCACGGCCATTACTTCGCGGCTGTATGAATTGGCAATATCAGTCGTAATCAAAGAGCCTCCTTTGCGGTCGGATTCTACCACCAGCACACCATCACACAAGCCGGCAACAATTCGGTTGCGGCGCGGAAAAAAGTTTTTATCCATTGCCGTCTGACTTCTGAATTCAGAAATCCACCCGCCATTTTCGAGCATTTCTTCGGCTGTTTTTCGATGTGACGATGGATAAATCAGATCCAGACCATGTGCAAAAACTGCTGCCGTCGGCAGGTTGTGTTGCATGGCTGCACGATGCGCGCAAATATCAATTCCGTACGCCATTCCGCTTACAATCAAAATGTCTTCCCGACTGAGCTCTTCGATTAAATTCCTGCAGATTTCCTTTCCTTCGGCAGTGGCATTTCGGGTGCCAACAATGCTCAATATCCGCGGCTGATTCCATTCAAAATTTCCCTTGATATACAAAATTGCAGGTGCATCCGGACATTGCTTCAGCCGGTATGGATAATCCGGATCACTGATCAGCAAAACCCGTATTTGATTTTGTTCGGCAAAAATCTGTTCCTTTTCTGCCGGAGCCAGTGTCTTTCGGGCGATAATCTGTTTAACAACTGAAGAATGAACCCCGTGAACTTCGCTGAGTTCTGATGGCGTTGCTTCGAATACTTTATCGGCGGTTCCAAATACTCCGATCAGGCGGTTGACCGTAACAGGACCCATGCCGTCAATCATGCTCAGGGCAATCTTCCACACCGCATCGTAAATATCCAATTCCTGCTATATTTGTCGGGTTAACCTCCGGCTTGCCGTCCTGTTTATTAGACCTCCAAATATGAGAATTTTTCTTTTATTAATTGCGCTGCATATTGGTTTTGCGGCGGTTGCACAACAAGGTGAATTAAAAGGAAGGATAACGGATACGGGTAGTGAAACACTCATTGGAGTAAATGTATTGGCGGGAGACAATGTTGGTGTTGCCACCGATATTAACGGCAATTATTCCCTAAAACTTGACCCGGGTCGTTATTCTGTAACGTACAAATACATCGGATACGAATCCGTTATCATTGATATTGTACTTAGTTCAGATGATGTTTTGGTGAAGGACATTGAAATGATTCCTGCGGCAAGTCAACTCGAAATGGTTGTTGTGAGTGCAGGCCGCTACGAGCAGCGTCTCGAGGATCTGACGGTTTCCATGGAAGTCATTAAACCATACCTGATCGAAAACCGCAACAATACATCTATTGCTCAGGTGCTCGACCAGACTCCGGGAGTAATAATTGTGGACGGCGAACCCCAAATCCGCGGAGGAAGTGGATATAGTTTCGGAGCAGGAAGCCGTGTTCAGGTTTTGCTTGATGATATTCCGATTCTTTCCGGAGATATAGGCCGACCAAGTTGGGGTTATTTACCGACAGAAAATGTGGAGCAGATAGAAGTTATAAAAGGGGCTTCGAGTGTGCTCTATGGATCGGCGGCACTGAGTGGTGTAATTAACCTGCGTACTGCTTATCCGCGGGATGAGCCCAAAACAAAAATCAGTGTTTTTACCGGCGTTTTCAGTGCCCCGCAAACCGATACAGCTCTGTTTTGGCGGAATGAAAATTATCAGCACGAACTGGGTGTGTATCATCCGGTTCAGAACGTTGTTAAGAATCCGATGCAGGCGGGTGTGAATTTTTTCCATTCCCGGAAAATCAAGCAGCTCGATGTCGTTTTCGGAGCCAATCTTTTCAGCGATATGGGATTCACCGGACCTGAAATTCCTGCAGACTCTACCTATCTCGACGAAGAAGGACGGCCACTTATTTTTGACGGTGTCGATGGGCAGGATACATTGTTGCGGCCACCTTCGCAAATGTCAGAAAACCGCGTTCGGGGAAATCTGAATCTTCGCTACCGGTTTAAAAAAACCGAGGGTTTGAGTGTGGGAATTAATACCAATGCAATGTACTCCCGTTCCAGCTTTGCACTGTTGTGGCTCAATGCCAAAGAGGGGTTATACCGGCCGCGAACGGGTGCCATTACCACCACCAATCAGCTTACGTTTAATCTGGATCCGTATGTAGAATACATTCGCAAAAACGGGCAGAGTCATAAATTGAAAACACGTTACTATCACCTGGATAATAACAATACCAACAATCAGTCGAACTGGTCGAGAACCTACTTTGCAGAGTATTTGGTAAGTCAGGATTTCGACTATTACGGTGTGGAAGGGTTGAACGTAACACTTGGCGCTATGACCAGTTATACGTCTGCCCGATCTGATTTATACATTGCCAATGAGGCCGGTGATGGCAATAATATTGCGCATAATTCTGCCCTCTTTATGCAGGTCGATAAACGCTTTTTCGACCGGCTTACACTCTCGGGAGGCGTACGCTACGAGTGGTATAAAGTGAACAATGATATGATGGAAGCTCCCATTTTCAGAGCCGGAGCAAACCTTCAGTTGCTGGATGGAACTTTTGTAAGAGCCTCGATTGGACAGGGAATCCGGTTTCCTACGCCCGGCGAGCGGTTCATCATTACATCAGTTGGCGGTCAGAATATTTTTCCCAACACAGAATTGCAGGCCGAGCGCAGTTACAATGCAGAATTTGGCGTTAAACAAGGGTTCGAAATTGGTCAGTTTCGCGGGTTTCTGGACGCGGCGGTTTTTTACCAGGAGTTTGACAATTACATCGAATTTACCTTTGGCCCATGGGGAACCCATGTTACACAAAATTTTCAGGGCGATACAATTATAGATTATGCAAACCTGGGGAATATTCTTGGGTTTAAATCAGTCAATACTGGTAAGGCCATGGTAAAAGGACTGGACATTTCAATTGTGGGAGCGGGCAAACTCGGATCAATAGAACTGAAAATGCTGGCCGGGTATACCTATGTTCTGCCCCAATCTCTGGATCCTGATAATGAATATGCCATTCTGGAACTAAAGGAGCTTGTGAGTGAAGGTGAATATCCTCCAGGCCCCCTGTTTCGTGACGTAACGTATAACAATACCAGTTCTTTCTCGGAAAACAACCTACTGAAGTATCGAATCGAACACATGCTTAAACTGGATGTTGAAGCTACTTATAAACGTTTTAGTTTGGGAACCAGCCTCAGAGTTCATTCTCCTATCCGAAATATTGATAAGGCCTTCCTTATATTAGATGCCCCTGGTTATTTGCCGTCTGGGATTACCGAATGGATGGAAGAAAAGGATGAGCCGGTCGCAATTCTCGATTTGCGTGCTTCTTTTAAAATATCTCCCCGCAGCAGCGTTTCCATTATCACCAACAACTTATACAACACCGAATACGCCATTCGCCCGTTGACCATTGAAAGTCCAAGGTTAACCATGATCCGATACTCTTACGAAATTTAATTGCCATGCAGGAACTACGCGCTATCGGAATCATTCCTGCCCGTTACGACTCGACGCGGTTTCCGGGAAAGCCATTGGCAAGTATTGCCGGCAAATCGATGATACAACGGGTGTACGAACAAGCCACAAAATCTTCGCTCAATGAAGTTTTGGTCGCTACCGATGACCAACGGATCATGGATGAAGTTCAACGATTTGGTGGTAAGGTCGTGATGACCCGAAAAAATCATGAGAGCGGAACAGATCGATGTCAGGAGGCATACACATTGCGTGACAAAGAATTTGATGTCGTTGTCAACATTCAGGGGGATGAGCCATTCGTTCAGCCGGAGCAAATTGATGCATTGCTGGAGTGTTTTGAAAACAGCACCACACAAATAGCAACACTCATCAAACGCGCTGCCTCAGAGCGGGAAATATTTGATGAGAACCGGGTAAAGGTTGTTCGGAATTTGCGTGGAGAAGCGATGTATTTTAGCAGAAGCCCGGTTCCTTGTTTAAAGAATGTCGCGAAAGATCAATGGCATGAATCAGATTTATTCTTTGTTCACCTCGGATTGTATGCTTACCGGCCCCACATTCTGGCGGAGATAACCCAGTTGCAGCCTTCGGTGCTGGAAAAGGCAGAATCTCTGGAACAGTTGCGCTGGATTGAAAACGGATTCCGGATTCGTGTGGCTGAAACAACTTTGGAATCAGATGCGATTGATCATCCGGATGATCTGAAAAGAATGCTCGAACGAATCGACAAAGGAGATTATATTTATTAGTTTCGTAACTTCGCAAAAAGCGCAATTAACGTGCAACTGGACCAACAAATAAGCGAGCTGCTCTATCATTACGATTGTGTGATTATTCCCGAATTCGGGGGATTTGTCACCAATTATAAGCCTGCTCATCTCGACAAGCGGCTCCACCTTTTTCATCCTCCGTCAAAAGAAGTTTCGTTCAACAAAAACCTCAAACGCAACGATGGTTTGCTCGCGCATTATCTTGCCGAAGCAGATCAATGTTCATTCGAAGAAGCAAATGAATCCATCAGGAAATCCGTAGAGAATTATTTTACCCGGATCAATAATGGTGAGCGCGTGGAGTTCAACAAAGTCGGAATCATCTACCGCGACACAGACAAAAATCTGAGATTCCAGCCGTCGCGCGAGCAGAATTTTTTGAAAGATGCATTTGGGCTGGAAAAACTGTTTACCGTTCCGGTGATGCAGTCACCAGAGGTTAAAAAAGAACCGCAACTCAAAGAAAAGGAAACACCGGTTATTCCGCTGAAAGTTTCGACAGAGAAAGAAAAGCAACCAGAGCCTGTTACGGCCCATAAAACCTATGCCCGCCTGGGATGGGTAGCCGTTTTCATGTTGCCGGTTTTGGCTTATTCCGGTTGGTTGATTTCTTCGGCAGATATCACCCGCCCGTCACAACTTACCATTGCCGATTTGAATCCTTTTAAAGGATCTCCCGCAGCTGTTTATGCTGAGAGAAAAGAAGACATTCAGCCACTTTCTGCTGAGGAATCTGCCGATGAAGTGGTGGAGCAACTGAAGTCGGATGAAAGAGTGGTGCGGGTTTCCTTTACCGATCCCGGGAGCGGAGGTGTATGGGTAGAATTGAAGAAAGAGGAGCTTGCATTGCCGGTTACTACATACACTGCGACTCCTGAAATTCTGGCCATGCGCTACCATGTTGTGGGGGGATGTTTCGGAGAGCTCAAAAACGCCCGCAGAATGGTGGATAATTTAAGAGCTAAGGGATATCCAGCTTACATTTATGATTATCACAAAGGCCTGTACAGAGTAACATTTGCAGATTTTCATCGTCGCCAGGAGGCATTGGAAGCATTGCGAAAGGTTAAAGAGGAAGAAATGAATGCTGCATGGTTGTTGGTACAATGAGAGTGTTCATTCATCAAAACCATATCGGCAGCATTGGCACATTTTTTTCTTTCGGAATGAATGCGATAATTAAAACCGCGCGTTCCAAAACCTTTCTAAATTTGCCGGTAGAGGGCGCAATGAAAGTTTAAGAAAACAATGACTACCAAAACGATTGATCTCGGTAAATCCACCATCACTTTTGAGGAAGATCAAATCGCACACTTAAACCTGAAGCAGGGCGAGCTGGTAGAGATTGACGAATTAAAAACAATTTTTGAGGAGATTGCAAAAGAGTCAGCGGGAAAGAATTTCCGCTTGCTTGTAACAGCAGGAAACGACGCATCACTTACTCCCGAAGCCCGCGAATACGCCTCTTCAGCCGAATCTTCTGATGTTATTGTTGCCGATGCAGTAGTTGTGCAGAATTATTCGCACGAAATGACGGCCAATTTCTTTATCCGGTTCAACAAGCCCAACCGACCAACACGTCTGTTTAAGAATCGGGAAGCAGCCTGTGAATGGCTGAAAACCTTTCCGGTTTAAATCTTCATTATTCTGTGGCTGAAGTGTCGGCCGGATTAATTTCGAGGCTGTAAATGATCGCCTCTACTTCGCGCAGATATTCCCGTTTATCGAATTTCGGAGCAAAGACAAATCCTTCTGCCGTCACCACCCGTTGATTCTTTTCATCGAGCATGGTAAGGCCAATGAACGGACCACCCATTACAGCACCCTCTGTTCTCCATAGTCCGCGGGTTTCAACAGCATAATTTCCTTTAAAATGGATGGCTTTACTCTCCGGAGGCAACAAATATTCGGTTGTCATGTACGATCCTTCCAGGGGGCCCGGAACATATTGCTTCAATACCGAGTCGCGCACTTGTAAAATCTCTTTGGCAGAAAATGCGCTGTCGCTGACATAGGGGTAGTAATAAACAAACACACCCTGAAGGATATCGTGGCGCGTGCCTCCGACATTTTTAGTTCGCTGCCTTTTGATCCATAAAAAATCAGCTTCCGACTGTGCAATTGAGCAATCACTGGGAGCGACAATGTCCAGATCTCTGTCTTTTAAATTGTCCGAAATTTGTTTGTTCGATCTGCTTCGGTAATACGATTGTAGTCGTCTGCGTTCGTATTCATTAAATTTATCGACAATGGAAGGTCCGTTTTCGGTCATCAACGAATCCAACTGACTAATCGAAGAAGCGTAAACGGTGACCACCATTTGCTCGGATGCCCAGCGATTTCTTTTTGCCTCTACCCTTGGTTTTTCATCGACTGCAGAAGAGAGATTCACAAACAGCAAATTGCGGTGCTGTTGGGTAATCTGGTTCACCTGCGTTGGGTTCATCTGCACCAGGTTGAAAATGGGTTCGGATTGTGGCAGTAAAGGTTGAGTGGCTCCAAGGTATTTGTGAATGATATCGCCCGCCGTTCCTTCGTAGGCGTGGTCGTCCATAATACAAATTACTTCACCGGGCGCACCGGTATATCTTGGCAGAACATGTGAGGCATCCTGATTGCACGACAGAAATAATAAAGCAAACAGAGCAAGCGCAGGATATTTAGCCAATGGGCACAATTTTGATTTTTTGTCCGGGTTTAAGACGGTTGAAGTTGATACCGCTGTTTAGTTGTTTCAGCTCGTTAACTGTGACTCCTTCGTATTTCTTAGCTATATCCCATAACGTATCTCCGCTCTGGATAGTGTGATAGCGGTAATTTAATGTAGCGTTGCCGGATTCTGATGTAGTTGATTTGGAGGTGCTCTGGGCAGTAACGGTTTTATCGCTTCCTGCCTGATTTTCCGAATCCCGTTTGATCGTTCGGTGTACAGTTAACCGCTGCCCGGGATAAATGTTGGAATTGCGCAATCCGTTCCATTCCATTATTTGCTGCACGCGTACCCCGTAACGATTGGCAATGGACCCAAGAAACTCGCCGCTTCTGACTTTGTGGTATTCGGTTACCTCTTCTACAAGTGCCAGGCTAACACCATGAACAGGATCCGGAGCATATTGATGAATGCTGTCGCGATTAACAATAAATACTCCCACACTTTCTTTCGGTAACCGGAGCACACGAGGTGATTCGGCACTGGCAGGTAGAATGTGTTTCTTGTACTGTGGATTCAACATCTCCAGCCACTCAGTTTCTAAACTGGTATAGGTCGTAACCTGTTCAAATGTCAACCGGTCGCTGACGTGAATGGTGTCGGTTTCGTGATATGCAAAAGCCGGTTTGATCGGGTAAATATTGTGTTCTTTGTGATAGGTCATCATATAGTTTACCGCGATAAATGCCGGAACATAGCCCCGTGTTTCGCGAGGTAAAAAATGACGGATTTCCCAGTAATCTTTTTTCCCGCCTGAGCGACGAATGGCTTTGTTTACATTTCCGGGACCGGAATTATATGCCGCCAAAACAAGATTCCAGTCGCCGTAGAGATTGTGCAACGATTTCAGATAATGACAGGCTGCGATCGTAGATTTATACGGGTCGAAACGATCATCCTCATACGACGTAACATTCAGATCGAACATTTTGCCGGTGGCGTACATAAACTGCCAGAGGCCTTTTGCCCCGGCCCGTGAATTTGCCTGGGGATTTAATGCCGACTCCACAATGGCAAGATGCTTCATTTCCAGAGGAATGTCGAATCGATCGAGCATTTCTTCGATCATCGGGAAATATAAATCCGACATACCGAGTACACGCGATGACAGTTCACGTTTTCGATCGACATATAAATTAATGAATCCCTGCACGTGTGAATTGTACCGCATTTCCATTGGCGACTGTAGATCCATCTGATGTACGCGTTCCATAAAAACAGCATCATCATATTTTGGAATTTCAGTGGGAGCGAATCCGTAGATGTTCATGCAGCTAGTATCGGTATTGCAGAAAAATGCATCCCGAAGCAGTGCCTGATATTGTTCGTCCAGACCCGCAGCTATCGGATCATCCGATGCAATGAAAAGAGGCAGGGTGTCTTTTTCAGCTAGCAAACTATCTTGTTCAGATTGAGCTGTTGCCTGAAACCCAGTCAGGATCAGGCCAATTACGATAATGGGAGTCAGGAGTCTTTGCATAGTCTGTTTCAGTGGATACAACTAATACGGAAATAAAAGGCAATTGTTTTGCCTCCTGCGAAAATCGATAATTTACTTTCGGAAACGGTTGTTCCTATCCGCGATCTATGAACGAATTGTTGTTCATTAGTTCCCGCGAAAAACTCAGTATTTTTTCTTCTTCAAAGTGTCGGGCCATCAGCTGAAAGCCAATGGGAAGACCTGCTTTTGTTTGAAAAAGCGGAAGAGAGATGGCCGGAACGCCTGCCAGATTCGCCTGCACGGTGAAGATATCCTGAAGATACATCGTGATGGGATCATCGGTTTTTTCACCGATTTTAAAAGCCGGGGTCGGAGTAGTGGGGAGCAACAGAAAATCGGATTCTTCGAGCAATTTGGCTGTCGCATCTTTAATGATCCTTCTCACCTTTTGTGCCTGTGCATAATACGCGTCGTAGTACCCTGAGCTCAGGACAAATGTTCCAAGCATGATTCTACGCTTTACTTCCGGTCCGAATCCTTCTGAACGGGATTTGAAATAGGTGCTTTCAATCCCTTCGGACTTTTCGCTGCGGTATCCGTAGTGAATTCCATCATAGCGGGCCAGATTGGAAGATGCTTCGGCAGTTGTCAATACGTAATAAGCCGGAATCAGGTAGTCCAGAAATGGAAAGCTGACCGGATACACCTCATGACCTGCTTCTGTGAGAGATGTTTTCAGCGTATCGAAGGCCTCCTTAATTTCCGGATCGAGACCCGGACTTTCCACGCATTCCTTTAAATATCCGATGCGCAATTTCCTGCCGTTCGCTGCTTTTTCGGAATATTCCGGAACAGGTCGTGGATCGGTTGTACTGTCATATTCATCAGCACCCGCCATAATCTGAAGCAACAGCGCTGCATCATCAACGGTATGGGTAATCGGGCCGATCTGATCAAAAGAAGACGCATAAGCAAGCAAACCATAACGCGAAACCCTGCCGTAAGTAGGTTTGAGGCCAACTACTCCGCAATACGAAGCGGGTTGACGTATGGAGCCTCCGGTATCCGAACCCAACGAGGCCAGACAGAGTCCGGCAGCAACTGCAGCGGCAGAACCACCCGATGAACCACCGGGAACCCGATCGGTAGCGTGCGGATTTTTCACCGGTCCGAAGGCCGAATTTTCATTGGAGCTTCCCATTGCAAATTCATCGCAGTTGAGCCGTCCGATGATGATGGCGTCTTCGTTCAGCAACCGCTCGGTTACCGTAGCATTGTAAACCGAAGTGTATTGTTCCAGCATTTTGGAAGAGGCCGAAACTTTATGGCCTTTGTGTGCAATATTGTCCTTGAGGCCGATTACCATGCCGGCCAGTTTCCCGGCCTTCCCGGCGTCTATTTTTTGCTGAATATTTTCCGCGCGCTCCAGCGACTCCTGATGATATACTTCATTAAAAGCATTCAGATCAGAGTTGTCAATTTTCTGAAGATAATGGGAAACCAGATCAGTCAGCTTATAATCACCGGCCAAAAGGGCCGCATTCACTTCTTGTAAGGAGCGCGGAGATGTCAATTGATTCGAATTTAATTTGGTGAATCACGTACTACTTGGTACCGGTGCTGTCTTCGTCGTCATTACTGTCGTCGCGGGTGGCGTCTTTAAATTCCCTGATGCCTTTACCCATACCGCGCATCAATTCAGGAATTTTTCGCCCACCAAACAACAACAAAATGGCCAGAACGATGAGGGCAATTTGCCAGGGTCCGATCATACCGATGAGGATGGATGAATACATAAATTGTGTGAAATCTAATTTTGACAAAGGTACTAAAAATTGATTCAGTACCAGATCAAATGTGCTGAGCCGGAAAGGATAATTGCGCAGCCGCTACTTATAAATCCAGAGTGCTGGATCTTGTTTTGTAGTTCCGCTCCCACTGATTTTCCAGATTTCGAGGTGGGCAATTGTTTTGTTTTCGTCCTCGTCGGTTTGCAGTACACCGAGGGCTTGTTTGGTAGTTACTGTTTCTCCGGTGGTGACAAACACTTCCTGCAAATTGGTGTAAACGGTGCGGTACGCTCCATGGCTGATGATGATGTTTTTTCCAGCGCCGGGAATTGTGAAAACGCTGGTAACGGTTCCGTTGAATACCGATCGCACGGTTTCTCCTTTGCCGGTTGTAATGTCAATACCGTTGTTTTCGATCATAATTCCGGGTAGAACCGGATGCGCATGTTTCCCGAAACTGCTGGTTATAACGCCACGCTCTACGGGCCATGGCAGTTTGCCTTTGTTATTTTCGAAACTGGCCGAGAACGCTGCCGCCTCGGGCGTTAATTCAAATGTGCCGTCGTTGCTCTTTTTGGCCGCGGCGATTTCGGCTTCAATGATGCGCTGAATTTCCTTGTTGAGTTTGTTGCGTTCCTTCTCCTGCTGGTTCAGCTTTTTCTTTAAGCTTTTACTTTCATTCTGAAGTTTACTCAAAATGGATTCCTGTTTCTTCAGGTCGGCTGCCAACGCGTTTTGCTCGGCACGTTCGTTTTCGAGCAAGGTGATTTTTTCGGATTTCTGAGATTCGAGCTTCTCCTGACTCGACTGTAGTTTTTCGGTGGTATTTACAATCAGATCTGCCTGCCGTGCACGGTATTCGCTGTATTGATTGATGTAGCGGGTTCTTTTCAGCGCCTGGAAAAAATCATCCGACGAAAAAATAAACAGGATCTTATCGTACGTATTTCGGTTGACATACGCCCGGTAAATCATTTCGGCATATTCTTCCTTCAGCCTCTCCAGGTCTTCGTGCAGCGTTTTTATCTGCGCTTGATTTTCTGCAATATCCGAGTTGAGCTGATCGATTTCCTGGGTGATGGTAGAAATCAGTTTTTTTCGCAGTTGTACTTTTGAACTGGTCAGGTTGAGCTGGTTCTGCGTGTTGACACGATTTTTCTCCGTTTCGTTGATTAGCTGATTGGTGATCTGAATCTGACGGTTAATCTCGTCGCGTTGTTTCTGCAGCACCTCCTTGCTCTGGGCCATTACCTGGCCAGCAACCAGAAACAATAAAAGTATGGACAGCACGGTCTTAGCGGCGCACTTCATCATACTTGTCGGGAATTGAGAATGGCATTTCGAAGGGTGCATTCAATTTCATTCTGGAATAATCGAGCTTAAAAGTAGCCTGATCTTTGGTATTTCCTAATGCCAATGAAATTTTTGAGGGAATCATCTCGCCATCCACCTCTTCAAAACCGCTGTAGCGGGCGGACAAATTCAAAGCGCTGGCCAGATCTGTAAACACCGACCGCACGATTTTTCCATGCGTGTAATCGAGCCAGTATTGTCGGACGATCAGCTCATCATCTTCTTTTTTGCTTTGCAAGCGCAACAGCCTTTTTTCATTAAGATCGGCAGAGGTCGTATCGATCGTAACGAATTGTTCCTCACCCCGCTCGTTGTTGGTCACGCGGCGTAAAAACCGTGCGTTGCGGGTGTAGAGGTGATAGCCCTCGTCTTCGTTCCGTGATCGGTAATCCATTTCCGGTTCGAAATAGAGCGGATTACCCAGCAGCAGATCCTGGAGCGCTTCAAAGGTTAAATCGCTGTTTGCTAGCTCATTTAATTTCTGATAGGTTCCCCGGAAAAATTCTTTTTTCATCTTATCGATGTACAACACCGAATCCTGCGTACACAATATCCGGAACACTTCTATGCCCATTGCCGGCGATACAGAAACCCAGAGGGCCGAATCTCTGCGGATACGGAGCGTGGCTCTAAATGAATTGGATTGATTCGGAGTCTGAACATCCACCGATGCTTTTGCGCTGAAATGTTCAAATTGCAGGTGGCTTTTTTCTGTCAATGCGACAAGTTCCTGACTTGTTTTCACAGGATAATTCCTGATAACACGCGTCGGGGTACTTTTACACGCCGTCAAAAAAACAATCAACAACAGGACGACGAAGGATGATTTGGAGACGTTTTTATTCATGCAGTTGATGGTCTGCAATTTTCTTATCGATTTTTTCGGAAGCATCTCCGGCTTCACGGGCCTGAATCCAGTATTCGAGCGCTTCTTCTTTCCGGTTTAGCTGATAAAGCACATCACCATAATGTTCCAGAATGGTTCCCTCTGTAATTCCACCGTGGTTCAAGGCTTTCTCGAGCCATTCCCGAGCTTCTTCATAACGGCCGGCCTGATACAATACCCAGGCATAGGTGTCTTCAAAAGTAGCTTCATTGGGTTGTAATTCATTGGCCTTTTGGGCCATTTTCAATGCTTCATCCAGATTTTCTCCGCGCAGCGATAAATAGTAGCTGTAGTTGTTCAGTACATACGGATTGTCTTCCTGCACCGAGAGCGATTTTTCGTACGATTCGTCCGATGCTGCGTGATCTCCGATGGCATGATAGGCATCTCCAAGACTCGAATAGAATTGCGCCAGTTGATCGAAATTTTCAACCACCAGATCAACTCCGGCGAGCAGAGCCTCAATCGCTTCATCGTATTCTTTCTGTTGCAGATGACCCACGCCGTTGAAAAGGTAGAAAGATGGCATTGTTGGAAACAACTCGAGGGCTTCTTCGCTGGTTGCAGTCATCCGGTCGAAATCACCGAGTTCTGAATCCAGAATCAGAATCTGATTCCAGATGATGTAGCGGCTTTTGTCGATCTCTGCTGCCTTTTCGAATTGGTTTCGGGCTTCGGCCAATCGCTCGTCGCGGTAGAGGTAATCGCCATAAATTGAATAGGATTTCGCGTTCTCAGGATGGGCTTCAATGAGTATTTCGCAAAGTGTGTACGCCTGATCCAGCAACTCCTTATCCTGTTCGGTTTCTGCATAGAAATTCAGCAGAATGTTGATTTTCTTATCGATTTCCAGATCGGTGCTTTTAAAAGCGTGTTTGAGTTCTTCAAAGGCTCGCGCATCATCACCGGAGTTTCGGTAAAATTCTGAAAGAGACAAGCGCAGCATGCCGTTGTCGGCATCCATTTCCACCAGTTCCGCATAGGTTTCTATCGCCTTTTCGCGTTCGCCGTTCTTATCATACAATTCTGCCAGAATCCCTCGGTAGCGTATTTCGTCCGGGTTAAGTTCTACGAGTTTCTTCACCTCGGCAATGGCCTGATTGGTTTTACCCATTTCCATATAAAGCATCTGCTTTTGCAGAATCATCTCTTCATTCAATCCGAGTGTTGCTTCAAGACCGTCGAAAACTTCAATAGCAGCATCATAATCCTCGAGCATGATATAGGTTCCGGCGAGTTCGAAATGATAGTCGTATTGGTTGGGGTATTTGGCAACAATACGTTTATATATTTCAACAGCCTGGCTGTAATTGCCAATTACCGCGTGTGTTTTCGCGTAGTTGGATTGATACCAAATATTATCAGGTTCGAGCGTGATGGCAGTTTCGAGGTAGGTGAGCGCTTTTTCCAGCTGGTTTCTTTGTTGATAAATGCGTGCCAGTTCATAATAAGGCGCAGCTTCTTCGGGAATTAACTCGACACATTTGATGAAATGTCGCTCTGCGGATTCCAGTTTTTCTGCCAGCTTATCCTGTTGTCCGTTGAAGAAGCTTTGTTTAAAGGCGCGCTCCTTACGATCTGATATTTCAGGCTCAGGATCAGCGGCAACGGTTTTTTGTCCGGATGAGCAGGCGGTCAGTATAACCATAAAGATGGCCATCAACGTAGAAATCCGCATTTTGGACAAAGAGGTGTTATTGTATATTGTTGAAATCGCCAACACTGAGTTCTTCGGGGGTTTTATGGATAACTACATGATTGCCAATCATTGAATTGGTCAATATCATGTTCTTGATCTGACTGTTTTCCTGAATGATGCTGTTGCTGATAATGGAATGCTCCATTGCAGAATTCGGGCCAATACTTACCCACGGGCCTATTACTGCGTTGTTGATTTTTACGTTTGCTCCTATAATGCAGGGGTGGATGATCTGGCTGTTTGTTATGGTTGCCGAGGAATCAACGCTACCTGCAGGATATTTATTTTCCAGCACCCGTTGATTGGTGAAAACCGTTGCATCTTTATTACCGCAGTCCAGCCATTCTGTCACGGTGTCGATTTGAAACATTACTCCGCTGCTCTTCATGTTTTCAAGGGCATCTGTCAGTCCGAATTCTCCTCCGCGAATCCGGATGTCCTCGTCTATCAGGCGCTGAAGTTCTTTGTGCAACCGGTTGCCATCCTTAAAATAATAGATGCCGATGATTGCCCGGTCAGACACGAAAGTCTCGGGTTTTTCAACAAACGCTTCTACCAGTCCTTCGGCATTTGTTTGCACCACTCCAAAAGCTTCGGGATTTTTAACCCTACTGGTCCAGATAATGCCTTCTGCTGAAATATCCAGTTTAAAATCGGCTTTGAACAGGGTGTCGGCGAATGCTATAATTACTTTATCCTGTAGAGAATCAGCGGCACACAGAATAGCATGGGCAGTTCCAAGTGCTTCATCCTGATAAGAGATTTTGCCTTCTGCACCGATTGATCCGGCAATTTCCTTCAACATATGTTCAACGGCGTCGCCAAACCGGCCGGTAACAAAATTTACTTCTGTGATGGGCTCCGGACATACCTTAGCAATGTCTTCAACGAGATGCTGCACAATGGGTTTGCCTCCCACCGGAATCAAAGGTTTTGGGACCGTTAGAGTATGCGGGCGCATTCTTTTGCCCATACCCGCCATAGGGATGATCAGCTTCATGCGTGGATTTTTGCTGTATTGGCTTCAGCAACCGGATTCAGCTGCAGTTCCTGTGATGAATTTCGTTTCATGTATTAATTTTTGCCGGTGCTTCCAAACCCTCCCGAACCGCGTGCTGATGTTTCGAGTTCTTCTACCACTTCCCATTGGGCTCTGGTCACCGGAGCAATAATCAATTGAGCGACGCGCGTGCCGTTTTCAATTTCAAAAGCTTCATCCGACAAGTTAATGAGAATTACCTTTACTTCACCTCTGTAATCTGCATCAATGGTTCCGGGGGCATTTAGAACGGTAATTCCATTCCTGGCTGCGAGTCCGCTTCTGGGTCGCACCTGGGCTTCGAAACCGTCCGGCAGCGCCATGAACAATCCGGTAGGGATCATTGCCCGTTCCATGGGTTGTAAAATTATGGGTTCAGAAAGATTGGCCCGTAAATCCATCCCGGCCGATTGACCGGTTTCGTACTGGGGCAAAGGGTGTCCTGATCGGTTAATTATTTTGATCTGCATATCCGTCCGAAAGCTTTGAATCCTGCGAAAGTAGCGGTTTTTTTCGGCTTTCAGAAACCCATACTGCTACGGTGAAAGCAATCAACAGCGCAACACCAATAACATATCGTAGCCAACCGGATTCAGGCTGGATGTATTGCGCCAGGAAATAAATGCCCAGCGCAGCGGCAAAATAAAAGAAGATCCGTTTCAGGTCATACGGTATTGGATAGTAGTGATTTCCGAGGAAGTAGGAAACGATCATCATTGCACCATAAGATGCGAGCGTGGCCCATGCCGATCCCATATATCCGATGATCGGTATCAGCCAGACGTTTAATCCAATGGTAATTACCGCTCCGAATATTGAAATGGATGCTCCCCACGTGGTGCGTTCACTCAACTTAAACCAAAATGACAAGTTGAATACCACTCCGTAAAACATATAAGCCACAAGTAAAATAGGAACGACTTTCTCCCCTTCGCGGAATTCTGGTCCGATAAAAAGCATCACCACATCGAGAAACAACACAATGGTGAGGAACAGCAGTGCCATCAGGATCACGAAATAGCGCATTACACTGGCGTACGTCTGTGCAGCATTTTTATCTTTTTCCTGTGCAAAAAAGAAAGGTTCGGCGGCGTATCTGAATGCCTGAATCCCGAGGCTCATAATGATGGCTACTTTATAGCAGGCACCATAAACCCCCAGTTGGGCCAGGGCTTCGTCTTTTGGCAGATCGATCAGAAATTTGAGCAATACCCGGTCGATCGTTTCATTTACAATTCCGGCCAAACCCAGAATCATGAGCGGCAAGGCATACTTGAGCATGCCCTTCATCAGGCTCCATTCGTATTTCAACCGGGCAACCAGAATCTGCGGAGAAAGCAGCAGAATTTTAACAATGCTGGCCACGAGATTTGAAATGAAAACATAACCAACACCGATGTCGGGATTATAACAAAGCTGAACCAGCCAATTGGATCGTTCGCCGTGAATTTCGAAGTGCTCTTTGCAATAAACAAGGAAAAACATATTCAACCCGATGTTCACCAGTACATTGGCCATATTCACGATCAAAAACCTTTTCGCCTTGTTTTGGTGTCGCAGGTATGCCAGTGGAATTGCCGAAATGGCGTCGAGGCCAACGATGATCGCAAACCACAGTACATATTCCGTGTGGTTTGGATACCCGAGTAGATTGCCCAGCGGCACCGAAAACATCGCGCACATGAAGATGAACAGGGCAGAAGTGCTTACCACCGAAATCAGAATCGTAGAATAAACGTTGAGCGGTTTGCCCGTTTTTGAGCTGTACCGAAAAAAGGCAGTCTCCATTCCGTACGTGAGAATCACTACCAGAAAAGCAACATAGGCATACATTTCGGTTACTACCCCAAATTGCTCGCGCGTGAAAATGCGGGTGTAAAAAGGAACAAGAAAATAATTCAACAGCCTGCCTACGATGCTGCTAATGCCATAAACAGCGGTCTGACCCGCCAGTTTTCTAAGCGGCGACATGGGCAGTTTCAGCACAGCGTGTTGAGGTGTTGTGGAGCAGGATTATTTTCATTTCCCTGTGAAATCAGGTTTTCTTTTTTCGAGAAATGCGCTGGTACCTTCTTTAAAATCTTCAGTTCCGAAACATTTACCGAACTCATCTATTTCAGTAGCAAAGCCATCGGTTCCCGATTCAAAATAAGCATTCACCGAACGGATCGCTCCCGCAATTGCACGTGCGGAATTCTTCGAAATTCTACCGGCCATTTCCAGGCACGCCTGCATCAGGTGTTCGGGTTCCACTACACTATTTACCAGTCCGTGCAACAATGCCTCATCGGCTTTTACCATTCCTGCGGTCATGATCATTTCCAGCGCTTTTCCCCGACCAACGAGCTGGGTAAGTCGCTGTGTTCCACCATAGCCTGGAATTACTCCCAGTGAAACTTCCGGCAAACCAAGCTTCGCATTGGTAGTGGCAATTCTGATGTGCGCGCTCATGGCCAGTTCGAGTCCACCGCCGAGGGCATAACCATTTACAGCAGCAATAACGGGAATAGTGGAGTTGGCCACTTTGTTGAACAACTTTTCATGTCCATCTGCGCTTAATTTTTTTCCTTCATCTACAGAAAAATGAGCAAATTCTGCAATGTCTGCCCCGGCAACAAAAGCACTGTTGCCGGCACCGGTCAAAACTATCACCCGAACATCTTCCTGCTGATGCGCTTCATCGAGTGCTGCACTCAGTTCCGAAATGGTTTCCGAATTCAGAGCGTTCAGTTTATCGGGGCGGTTGATGGTGATGGTTAATATTTCACCGGAAGTTTGAACAAGCAGATTCTTATAATCCATAGCGGGCAAATTGAATGTTTAAAACAAAAGTAGGATTATCTTCGGTTACTCCGAATCGGGAGTGGTTTCACCTTTTGCGGGAATCTCGATATAAAATGTCGACCCTTTTCCGGATTCTGTTTCAAACCAGATTTTTCCGTTGATGTTTTGCACAATGCTTTGAACCATTGCCAACCCTAGTCCCATACCGGTTGATTTGGTAGTAAAATTGGGCTGGAATATTTTGTCCTGCATTTCGGGCGGAATTCCCTTTCCGTTGTCGCTCAGCCGGATGAGAAAACTTTTGTCCGAAGCTTCTACCGATATGGTTATTTCGGGAGTGCTGTGTTCTTCTGCTGCCTGCAGACTGTTTTTAATCAGGTTCTGAATGGCACGCAGCAATTGGTTGTAATCGGCGTGAACAACCGGCGCGGAACCCTGGTAAGGAATAAAAGTGACACTACTTCCGGGAAGTTCACGGTAGAGTTCCACCACGCTTGCAACCAGTTTATTCAGGTCTACCTCGGCCAGCTCGGTGCGCGGCATCTGTGCAAAATTCGAGAATGCATTTGCAATCTGGCTGAGGGTGTCGATTTGTTCTATGAGTACATCCGAAGTACGCTGGATCCGGCTTTCGAGGTTATCAGATCCCTCGTTTACGGCTTTCTGAAGCAACTGAATATTCAGCTTCATCGGTGTAAGTGGATTTTTGATTTCATGTGCCACCTGACGTGCCATTTCGCGCCACGCACTTTCTCGCTCTGACCGGGCCAACTGTTCTGCCTTGATTTCGAGTTCGGTAACTTTGCGGTTGTATTCGCTTACCAGATTCCCGATTACGTCTGTGCCTTTGTATTCAATCTGTTCATTCTGGCGGCCCAATTCTATTCTACTCAGTGATTGCTGTAATTTCTGCAGCGGACGGGTGATGCGATCAGAAATAAAAATTGCAGCTATTATGCTCAACGCCAACAACAACACGAAAATATTAACGAGGGTTACGAATAAGCGTGCTATCTCATCTTCAAGCGCATCCTGACGCGCGAAATACGGAAGGTTTACGTACGCTACAATATCGTTGTTGATGTTTCTGAATGGAACATAGGCTGAAAGATGGTTCAGCTCACCGAGTTTTTCTTCGTGGATGTATTCGCTTTTTTTGTTGATCACCATTTTCACATAGGCCTCAGAATTCATGCGGGGAGCAATTAGACCAGCTTCAAAAATCTTGGGCTGCGAAGAAGCTACGAGAATGCCATCGGTATCATAAACATTAATGTCGGTGAAGAATACGTACGATAATTTTGTAAGCCTTGACCGAAGTTGATCGACAATCGGATCGGTGATTTCTGTCTCATTCTTTAATTGTCCTTCGAGTTCAATGATAACCGACTGAATTTTTTCATTGAGAATACTCTGGTTCTTTTCTCTGAACTGGCGCTCTGTGTAAAATCTTGTCGCCACACCGAAACTGAGCAGGGCTATCAGAATAATCCCTGCCGACAGCATTTGAATTTTTACGTTGAGGTGATTAAAAAACCCCGGCTGAACTATGGTAGGGCGGTGTAAATAAAACGCGAGCAGCAATAATAATCCGAAGAAAACAAACAGGTAAATGAAAACCGTCAGTTGATCGAAAAAGGTAGGATTCTCTTTACTGACAACCACAATGGTCCGCTCATCCACCCGGTGAATGAGGTGGTTGTAATGGTTGTAATTTTCAAACTCCATATCCCGCCGGTTGTCTTCATATAGCCTCGTGCTGATCCGGTAATTGTAATTGCCGTTGGCCGAAACCAATTTTTCATCCACGTATCTCGCGTAGGAATATTGCTTCATATTGAATGATAGCTCGGACGACTGATCGATCAACAGCTCCGGAAAACCGATCTCATCCGGGAATAAAGTAGATTCCAAACCAATAACAACCCATGCCTGTAGCGTAGAATCATTTTTAGGAACCGGAACCTTTGCCAGATAGCTTAGATTGTCCGGAAAGTTGTACAGGTGAAACAGATACGGACTGGCTGTTGATTGATAGCCATGTTCGTGAATGAAGTGGTTGAACTCTGCCAGCTCTGGAGGTCGGGTTTCGGGCAATACCCCCCAATAACTGCCGTCGGGTTTATAAATATGCACCCGGATATCGTACTTGTTCCAATAACGATCAATAAAAAGGGCTTCGATATTCTGAGCCATCACCGCATTCGATATTCTCGAAGGCTCAGCCAGCATTTTCCGGATGCCGTCATCTTCCTGCAACCGTTCAGCAACAGACGAAAACAACACTTCGGTCACCGGATCTTCGTCAGAAGCCAGTTTTCCTGCATAGATGATGCGCTCGTTTTTTTCTTTTACACCGGAATACTTAAGGATGGCCATGCCCGAAAGCAGCGCGAAGAACATCAGCGTTAACAAGCGCATCCGGCTTTTGAACATAGGCTTTGCAGGGAGGGTGGATAGTGTGATGAACCCGAGTGCCGGAAGCGTCCAAAGAATGATCTTAAAATCGATGATGCCCATTAAATGAGCCACAACCGTATGCACAACAAGTGTCAGCAGCACGGAAATGGTAACTGATTTTTTGGATGCCGCTTCCCAGTTTATTTTGGTGAGAATTGTAATGGCGAATAAGGTAAACGCAAAGAGCAGCATCCCGATGGATAGAACGGCCAGAAAGGTATATACCTGCAGGTGAAAAACATCGTTCAGGTTGAAATTAATTCTGCTGTTTTCAATCAATCCGATGATCAACGGAGAGATAAAAAGTGCGAATGCGAAACAGAGAATTAACAACAAGGATGCGCTCCACCACCGGAATCGAAACGGTGTGTGATTCCGGGCCTGCCGGAAAATAAAATAGCCGATGTAAACCAGAAGAAAACTGTTGATCAGCAGATCTCCCAAAGATGGAAACAGAAAAGAAGACGCGTACAAAGCCGGATCAAAAAGTTGGGTTTTTGCGAAAGGATTTGTTCCGTTCAGCGATAATACCCGCACCAGGATGATCAATGCCGGAAACAGAAGAGCTGCCCAAAAACTTCGGCGTTTATAGCTGTACCATTGCTCAATTCCGTAAAGGAGAAACAGCATTCCGAAAATTAGAAACAGGAAGTTGAGCCACAGACTTATGGTGGTGTTTCTTCCGGTGCGCTCCAGCTGAAACACCGCCTGACCCTTTACTTCTACGGGGGCAGAAGTTGGAGTGGGGGTGAGCACAATATGATAACTGTTCGGAAGAGATATGTGCTTTTCGAAGTCATTCTTCAGATGGACATTCTGGTAGGGATAGGCAGTGCGGATTAAGAACAGCGCATAATATTCGCGGTCGTTTTCAATGAGTTTTATGAGTCCATACCAGCCGTTGTCGAGCCGGAGATATTGTTCATCCGGTATTCCGGGTCCGAAGAGATAATCGAAAGCGACTCGGTTGTCCGACCAGAATACAAGTTCGTTATGCTCGAAGACGGCGAGAAAAAGACCAGTATTATCGAGCAGGTCAGAGTAGTAATCGGAGTAGTGAATCATAGCCGGTTCGACGCCCATTTTTTCAAATCTCGATTGAATAATGGCTATTTCTTCGTGTGCGGCTGCTTTTCGTTCTTCCAGCTCTTCGGCCAAAATTTCGGCAGCTTTGTGCAACGGAGGGTCGCCCAGAAAAGGAAAGGACATAAACCAGCCTATGCCGATCAGTACCGCACCAATAATTATAGCAACAACGGGTTTTTTCACGAAGAGGGTCTAAACTGCACTAAGGTAAAGATTACATGGCTTCGGCGCAGAGCAAAAAAAATGCCCCGTCGGTAAATCCGCGGGGCATAATTGAAAAAACTTTAAAAAAGGTTTAATTATTCAGTGCTTCGGCACCACCAACAATCTCGAGGATTTCCGCGGTAATCGCAGCCTGACGGGCCTTGTTGTATGTGAGTTTCAGTTCTTTGGAAAGTTCGGTAGCATTGTCAGTTGCTTTGTGCATAGCCGTCATCCGGGCTCCGTGTTCCGAAGCGGTAGAATCAAGCAGGGCTTTGAACAATTGAATTTTTAAACTCTGCGGAACGAGTTGCTCTACTATTTCCATTTTGCCAGGCTCGAAAATATAATCGATGGCCGAGGCTTCTTCACCTGCTTCCATTTCCGGAGGAGCTATGGGCAGGAATTGTTCGGTGATGCAATACTGCACCGCCGCATTTTTGAAGGAATTGTACACGAGCAATACTTTGTCGTAGCGACCCTTTTTAAATTGCTCCATAATAGCTTCCGCCATCATTGCCGTTTCCTCAAAATTCAGATTGTCTTGTAGTCCGTATGGATTGGGACCGAATTCCTCTGTGGCGAGAGAGTCTTCCTTTTTGTATTTCTCAAACGCCTTTTTACCGAGGGCCAGAACGTGAATATTTTTGGTGGTATTTTGCTCAATAATCACCCTTGATTGTTTGATGATCTGATTGTTAAAACCACCACACAATCCCCGGTTGGAGCTTACCAGCACCATCAATATGTCTTTTACTTCACGTTGCTCGGAATATGGATTTTCTTCCATGTCAAGTCCAACACTCAGGTTCTGAAGAATGGCTTGCAATTTCTCGGCGTAAGGGCGCATCTGAGTCACTGCATCCTGAGCACGTTTCAGCTTGGCCGCAGAAACCATTTTCATGGCAGCGGTTATTTGCTTCGTCGAGTTGATCGAAACAATTCTGTTGCGTATTTCTTTAAGATTAGCCATTTTCTAGAATCAGCTTGGGTTCACTATTTAGTATTGTCCGGCTACGTCGGCGGCAACTTTTTCCAGTGTACTGGTAACTTCATCGGTGAGTTTTCCAGCGCGAAGTGTGTCCAAAACGTCGCGGTGAGAAGTCTCAAGAACGGTGAGGAAATTGTCCTGGAATTCACGTACTTTATCCAACGGAACGTTTTTCAACAAACCTTTTGTTCCGCAGTAGATGATTGCAATTTGCTTTTCAACCGACATCGGCGAATTTTGCTTTTGCTTCAGAATCTCCACGTTTTTAGAACCTTTATCGAGTACCGCTTTGGTTGCGGCATCCAGATCTGAACCGAATTTTGAGAAAGCTTCGAGCTCGCGGTACTGAGCCTGGTCAAGTTTCAGGGTACCCGCTACTTTTTTCATCGATTTAATCTGTGCGTTTCCTCCTACACGCGATACTGAAATACCCACGTTAATTGCAGGGCGAATACCAGCGTTAAACAAGTTTGCTTCGAGGAAGATCTGACCGTCGGTAATTGAAATGACGTTGGTAGGAATGTATGCAGAAACGTCACCCGCCTGGGTTTCGATAATCGGAAGTGCAGTAAGCGATCCGTTACCTTTAACTTTACCTGCCAATGATGGTGGCAAATCGTTCATCTGCTGAGCAATTTCGTCTGACTCGTTGATTTTGGCAGCGCGCTCGAGCAATCGGGAGTGCAGGTAGAAAACGTCACCAGGATATGCTTCACGTCCCGGAGGTCGGCGAAGCAACAACGAAACCTCACGGTAAGCTACCGCTTGTTTAGACAAGTCGTCGAATACGATCAGCGCAGGCCGGCCTGTGTCGCGGAAGTATTCACCAATGGCAGCACCCGAAAACGGAGCGTAGAATTGCATCGGCGCAGGATCGGCTGCGTTTGCTGCAACAACCGTCGTATATTTCATCGCACCCGAATCCTCGAGTACTTTTACGATTTGTGCTACGGTAGATCCTTTCTGACCGATGGCCACATAGATACAGTAAACCGGTTCTCCGCGATCATAAAATTCGCGTTGGTTGATGATGGTATCAATAGCAACTGTTGATTTACCGGTTTGACGGTCGCCGATGATCAGCTCCCGTTGTCCACGACCAACAGGAATCATTGCGTCAATCGATTTAATCCCGGTTTGTAGCGGCTCATCCACTGGCTTTCGGTAAATAACTCCCGGAGCTTTCCGTTCGATTGGCATTTCAAAGGTCTCACCTTCTATCGGGCCTTTACCGTCAATCGGATGACCGAGGGTATTTACAACCCGGCCAACGATGCCTTCTCCAACCTGAATGGAAGCAATTTTTCCAGTACGTTTCACCGTGTCGCCTTCGCGGAGGTTTCTGGAGTGACCCAGCAATACTGCTCCAACATTGTCTTCTTCAAGGTTCATTGCGATACCCTGAAGGTTCTCCGGAAAGTCGATCAATTCTCCCTGTTGAACAGAGGTAAGACCATAAATACGGGCAATACCGTCTCCTACCTGAAGAACGGTTCCCACTTCTTCCAGTTCCGCTCCGGTTTTAAGTCCGGAAAGTTGTTCTTTTAATATTGCAGATACTTCTGCTGGTTTAACTTCAGCCATTATGCTTCGTTTAATGAGTTATATTTCTGCTATGTATGGATTTTTCGAAAATTCGAGACGCAGGTCGTCGAATTTTCGTTTTACGCTGTGATCTATTTGTAGATCTCCGGCCTGGATGATGAATCCGCCGATGATTTCAGGATCTACTTTTTCGTTGAATTCTACTTCACCGGTGATTCCGAACCGTGATTTATTCTCGTTGATAAAGTTGTGGATGATCTGACGCATCTGATCGTCGGAACGAACCGCGGTAGTTACTGAAACAATGGTAAGGTTCTTCAGTACATTGTACTGTCGTTGCATTGCTTTGTATACTTCGAACAACAGGTGCTCACGTCCTTTTCGCACCACGATGTCGAGAAAAGCCATCACGGTCTGCCCCACTTTACCGGCAAAAATGCTTTTCAGAATTTTGCTTTTGGTGTCGGGTTTAATGACCGGACTTTTCAGCATCAGCAACAGTTCACGATTTTCGGTGAGTGTTTCACCGACAAGATCCATGTCCTGTTTTATATTTTCCAGCTCGTTGCGTTCTATCCCGAGGTTCAGGAGAGAAGCAGCATACCGGTTGGAAACCCTGAGTTCTTTCATGGTGCTAGTTCAGGTTTACGTTGTCCATCAGGCTTTTTACCAGCTTCTTCTGCTCTTCGTTGTTGCTGAGTTGATCTTTAAGAATTTTCTCGGCGATTTCAATTGAGAGCTGAGCTACCTGGTTTTTCAGATCAGAAATGGCAGCCATTTTTTCGTGCTGAATATTTTCGCGTGCAGCGATCATAATTTTATCGGCCTCCAGCTGAGCTTTTGTTTTGCTTTCGCTGATGATGCTGTCTTTGGCATCGCGTGCCTCTTTCAGAATTTTATCGCGTTCTATACGTGCTTCGCGCAGCAGATCTTCGTTCTGGGCCTGCAGTTTTTTCATTTCGTCGCGGGCACGATCTGCGGAAGACAGTGCTTCCTGAATAGATTTTTCACGTTCGTCCAGTGACTGAAGAATGGGTTTCCACGCCATTTTCTTGAGCAAAATCAATACAATAATAAAGGCAATTGTTGCCCACGCCACCGTTCCGATTTCTACTGATAACATATGAAGAGTTTTTGTTTCACACTTTAAAAAAGGGAAAGCCGCAGCCAACCGCTGCGTACTTTCCGTTGATCAATTCCTACAATACAACCATCAGACAAACAACGATTGCGAAGAACGCAGCACCTTCAACAAGTGCGGCGGCTACAATCATGTTTGCTCTTAAGTTGGCAGATTCTTCAGGCTGACGAGCCATCGCTTCGAGGGCAGAACCACCGATTCTACCGATACCAATACCGGCAGCAACTGCGGCCAATCCAGCACCGATACCAGCCAATCCAGCTGCTTCGGAAGCCTGAAGTAAAATTGCTAAAATTTCCATGATTTGATTTGTTTATTGTGGGTTATAAAATCCATGATTATGCGGGGTGATGTGCTTCGTGTGTGGCATCACCAAAATAAAGAGCGGCCAGCAAGACAAACACGTATGCCTG
>CALDPJ010000293.1 GCA_937911795.1 uncultured Flavobacteriales bacterium
CGAACCTCCGCATCCGTAGTGCGGTGCTCTATCCAGTTAAGCTACGGAGCCATCCGTCTCCCCTTTCGGGGCGGCAAATATACGAAGTTTTTTTGTTGGGAAATTCTATTTATGGACAAAGAACGAAAGAAAACAGATCCCGAACTTTTCCAGAGGCATTTCATGGCTGGAATGAATACATGACCGTCTTTATTTCACCCTGGTCTTCAGAAACTCCACCAACTTGCGGATGGCTCTGCCGCGGTGCGAGATGCGGTTTTTTTCTTCACTGGTCATTTCGGCAAACGAACGGCCGGTGCCTTCGGGCTGAAACAACGGATCGTAGCCGAAACCGCCCAACCCCGTCTGCACCCACTGAATTTCTCCTTCAACTATGCCTTCAAACACGTGTTCTTCTCCGTCGATGATGAGGGCGATTACCGTGCGAAAGCGCGCGTTGCGGTTAACTTTATCCTTCATCTCGCGCATCAGTTTATCCATATTTTCTTCGGCACCCTTGTGTTCTCCGGCGTAGCGCGCAGAATGTACACCGGGTGCACCGCCCAACGCCTCTACCTCCAAACCAGTGTCGTCAGCAAAAACATTTCGTCCGAAATGTCCATACACATAGCGTGCTTTCAACAGCGCATTTCCTTCAATGGTATCGGCTGTTTCAGGAATTTCTGCGGTTGAGCCGATGTCCTCCAGGGTTTTCAGTTCGTATGCATCGCCCAGTAATTCCTGGACTTCCTTCAACTTATTTCTGTTGTGTGTGGCAAAAACCAGTTTCATATTGCTCCCTATTTACCGATTAAAACACGAAGCCATTCCACGCGACTGTTCCATTCTAACTCAATGATATACAACCCCGCGCTGAATCTGCCGGTACTGATGGAAACCTTATTCAAACCCGATGCAAAATTATCCTCCTGCTCAAACAGGGTCCGGCCATCGGCCTGAACCATTCTGATTTTGACCGTACCTGCACGCTCCAGGTGAAACCACTGCTCTACCCGTTCAACCGCAGGATTCGGAAACGGATTAAAAACTTCGAATGATTTTGTGCTGAAGGACTTGCACATTCTGTTATTGGAAAGTACAGCATCCAGAATATTTTTATTGGGATTGCTGATTTCAATACAGGTGTACGGTTCACTTATTTCCGGATCTACTGTGAGTTGGCTTTGAAAAGTATAAGAAGTCATCTGATCGCGGGCCAGATCTCCCGACCATTTTTCGGTGACCACCGTACCGTTTCCGAGTGATATGCTGATATCAGCGGTTGTGAGTCGATGATTGTTGTAATTGGCTATTACACACGATGCTGACATTTGATTTCCCACCAGAGTACTGGAAACCTCAACAACTGCTACATCAAAATATGGCTCCACCGCCTGAAATGTTACGGATGCGAATCCACTGCATCCGGCGTCATCAAAAACGAATAAGGAAACAATATAATTTCCGGTATCCTGGTAGGTATATTCCGGTGACTCCTCTTCGCTGAAACCACCGTCGCCGAATTCCCAAAAATGGCTTTGGCCGTAGCTGGTTTCGTTCGTGAACTGAACATCAACGGGTGGCAAACCGATTTCGGGAGTGAATGCAATTACCGGCTGGTCACTCAGGCCCACCACTACGTTTTGAGTAGCTTCTGCCGAACAACCGGCTTGTGTTTCTACTGCCAGAGTCACAGGATATGATCCCAGCTCATCAAAAACCCAGGTGGTTGATGCAGTGGAATCCATCACCGTTCCGCCGGTGCTCCAGTGCCACGAGATGATCGTGTCGTTGGCGCCGGCTTCGGTTTGACTAAAGAGCATAAATTCTTCTCCGGTACAGGCCGGCTCTGTTTGAAACTGAACAGCTGGAATGGTACTCACAGTAACCATTTGTGTCACTTCATGAAAACATCCGGATGCCCCGTTGATGGTGGTCCAGACTTCGTGCGTTACCGTATAGTTCCCGGGACTTGAAAACAGATGCTGAATGGCTGGCCCGGCATAAGAAACATTATTCAAATTCCACGCATAATTTACCGATCCGGTCAGCGAAGTGTCGGTTAAACTATTCAGGTACATCATATTTCCTTCACAGGTTTGAGACCAATCAAAAGCAGCCACAGGCGACGGCCAGACTTCAATAGTTTCTGTGATGGTTTGGGCACATCCCTCTGCAGAAGTGACTGTCAGGCTTACCTCCTGAGTGCCGGGGTCGGGAAACGAAGCTGCTGCCACAGGCGTAATTGCAGTATTTCCGTTTCCAAAATCCCACAACCAGGTAGAGAGATTTCCTTCGGCGATCGTACTTTCATCCTCGAACAGAGTAACCTGATTGTTACACGGCAGCCCGTGTCCGAAAGCAACTTCGGGAAGCGGGTGGATTTCAATTACGTCGGTCAGAACTCCGGTGCATCCGACATCGGTAAGAACACTGAGCTGAATGGGATAATTTCCGTGATCAATAAATGAGTAGCTGACCGCTTCGCCCTGAAGTGTATCGTTTCCGATTATCCATTGTGTATTTGTTATCTGAGAACCATCTTCCGGGGCTGTATCGTCTGTAAAGGTTAATTCTGTTTCGGCGCAATATTGTGAAACAGAATACTGAACCTGAGGAGCAACACCTGCGAATTCAATCAAAATAGTATCGGTACCAACACAACCATTTTGATTGGTAACTTCCGCCCAATAAAGACCCTCATTCTCCGGAATTATAATCGGTGCAGTGCTGCCGGTATTCCAAAGAATATTCAGACCATCTACCTCCGGATCTTTTATAGTAATCGGATTCCCCACACATATAATTTCAGGCACCTG
>CALDPJ010000294.1 GCA_937911795.1 uncultured Flavobacteriales bacterium
CCCTATTTTAAACACACCAATTTTTTCAAGCTTTAAACCACTAAAAACTTCAAACGTCGATTCGTTAACATACACGACGCCTGAAAATTTTTCATCAGCAAAGGTGATGTTTAATTCCCCGGGACAAGAAGTTTTAGCCTGTACTAATTCAGCATCTTTTAAGTCTCTGGTATTAACCCGAACCTTTTGTTCAAAATCAATGAGCTCAATTGCGTTCTGTTGTGAGAAAGCAGAACCACAGATAAGTAACAGAAAAAAAAGTAAAACCGTTTTCATGAGGTTGGATGTTGGTAAAGCACTAAAGGCAAATATTCCTGCCGATGATACAAAACCAACTCCACAGATGACAGCGACGCAAATCAGGGGGAGGCTATTATTGAATTACCAACCGCTCTGTAAAATGCGAGTCATTCATTTTTACATTGACTACATAGACGCCGGGTTGTATTGATTCCAGTCCAATCTCAAATAGTCGGGATTCTTCAATTTGTTCTTTTTTTCCGACCTGTAAAACATTTTTTCCGAGTAAATCACTTACCCATATTTCAGCTTCTGAACTTGCACCAGTTCTGATGTTCAGGTGGGTGGTGGCATTGGCGGGATTTGGGAAAACGCTGAGTACGATCTCCTGAGATGAGATCTCATTATGAATGTTCGTGTTTTGCGACGGTAGGGTATATACTATTTCAGCCCCTTCATTCGTTCCCGGACATCCGTTATTACTCCACGACCGCATATATAGTAACGGTCCGGCTACTCCAGGTTGGAACCAGAAATGTTCAACGATGTTATTCTCCCGTTCCATTCCAATGTCTTCGTTTGATTTAGTAGTGAAAGAAATTCTGCGGATCTTCAAAACATTTTCAAATGTTCCGGAGGGCAGAATAAGCGTTCCATAACCCACGCCCTGTGTTTCAGAAACACTTTCCCATACAAAGTCATTGCAGGTGCCGAATAATGTTCCCTCCGATTCATCTGAAAGGGTGGAACCAAAAGAAAAAGGATAAGTGAACCAGGTGTTGTTATCATTCAGCTGCAATATATCGTGATCTCCTCCTTGTCCAATTGCGACCAGTCCATCATCGCTGTTTTGCCAATATCTTATCGTGCCATCATTGAGCACCATCGCTACGTTTGCTTCAGGGAATAAATTAAAATCATTCAATTCTGATGGATCGACTATAGTGCCACCCCAGAAATTTGATTCTCCCAGGCTTTGTATCTGACTGAAATCCCACGTTTGTCCTGCACCATCAGCACCATCATTGATTCCGGTGGGATCGACTGAAAAGCCAATTACTTGTTCGCCGGGAACGTAAAATGATTCAGAATCTATAGTAGGCTGACTCAGGGCAACGGAAGAAATCGAAGTGAGCGCGAGAACCAGAGTAAAATTTTTCATAGGGACAATCTTTAATTTGCGTTTGCATACAAAAATAGGCAAAGATCGCTCCACATGTCAAGTTAATCGACAGAAATAAAATGTTAATCGAAGTTAAAAGATCATATAGGTGGTCGAAAATTCTATGTCGTCTTAATATCCACCTGATCGTCGTTCAGAAAATTAATGATGTGGGCCCGGTGGTTGTCCATTTTAATCAGGAATGAGCTCTCCTTGGTTTCATGGCGTAAAACATGAATGGTCTGGTTTCGGTGGTCGGTTAGGCATTCCAGGTGTTTTTGAAAACCATCCGGATAAATTCGTTTCAGTTCCTGTCGTACAGGTTCTGGTAACTTTTCATAACTGATCATCACTTTGCGCTTTTTAAATTCCATAGCTCACCGATTACTGCCAAAAATTATTTTCCTTTATTCAGAATGAAGTACGATCCTGCATAGTGTGAAGTTTCATACCGAATATTGAAGCGGCAAAAGAACGCGTGAAAATCAGACACTTTAGGTACTCAATTTTTATTTTTTTGGCAAATTATTTTTTCCATACACAGCCTGTTACTTTATTAGCTTGGCTGAAAAATGGCCGGATAATAAGCTTTTCAAAATGTTTGTGTTGATACTTTTTAGTGGATAAAATTTTCAACTGTATGTGGTAATTCCTTAAATTGGCGACTTCGAAAACTGTTGAGATATCAAAGGTTAATCTATTATTTGCTTGGGAATTAGGTCATTACAATCATAATTCGATGTTGAGAGGAAGTTTATGTATGTTGTTTTTGTTGATCGCAGAATTCGCAGCGGCTCAGGTTTTCTGGTCGGAGGATTTTGGAACAGATGGATGTGATGTCGTCGAAGGCGCGAATGAATTTGTTTCACCGAATGGTGCATGGTCAGTGACATTTACAGGTCCCAACCCGCTTAATCCTAATTTATGGTATGTCAGCGCCCAAGAGGCTGGTATGGGAGAAGGCAATTGCGGAGAGGCATGTGTGGGTGACAATAAAACATTACACATAAGTTGGGGATCGGGCTCGTTTGGAGATATAGGTGCATCTTATCCTCAAACCGGCGTTGGGTTTACAGATACAGATCAACGTGCTGAATCACCCACCATTGATTGTAGCGGACAAACAGATATTAGTCTGGATTTCCTGTATATTTTGGGGGGGAGTCCGCCACTGGATGTTTGCATTCTTCAGTATTTTGACGGAACTACGTGGCAGGATATTCAGACGCTTCCACAATCTCCGGGAGGATGTGAGCCGCAAGGAAACTGGACTTCCTATTCGACATCATTGCCTGCAAGTGCAGATAACAACCCCGATGTTAAAATTGGATTTCGCTGGATGAACATTGATGACGAAGCGATCGGTCAACTACTATCTGTTGCCATCGATGATATGACCCTTTCAACACCAGTGGCAAATGAAGTAATTGCAGATTTTACGGCAAGTCTTACGGATATTTGTACGGGTGACTGTATCGATTTTACTGATTTAAGTACGGGAGTTGGAATTGACACCTGGGAGTGGATTTTTGAAAGTGCAGAGACAGCAGTTTCTTCGGATCAACATCCTACCGGCATTTGCTATGAAATTGCTGGCAGTTTTTCGGTCTCTCTTACTGTATCAAGTCCGGATGCCGACGATGAATTGACAATGAGCACCTATATCACTGTATCAGAGTGTGGTTCACCGCCAGTATCAGCTTTTTCAGCCAGTTCTACAGATATCTGCGAAGGCGATTGCATTGATTTTACCGATGAAAGTACAGGGGACGGTATTAACGATTGGGTCTGGACACTCGACGGAGCCGATACCCCTGTTTCCGGAGATCAGAATCCCGCAGGGGTTTGTTACCAAACAGCAGGAACCTATGATGTCTCGTTGCAGGTGACCAATGATGAGGGAAATGATCTGGTGACGCTGGCCGATTATATAACTGTACAGGCTTGCGGTGAACCCCCCGTCGCAGATTTCACTGCGAACGTTATGAACATCTGTGAAGGTGATTGTATCAGTTTTTCAGATATCAGCACCGGCGGCGGAATTACAGATTGGCAATGGACTTTTACTGGTGCCGATACGCCTGCCTCAGCAGACGAGGATCCACAGAACATCTGCTACGCTACAGCAGGTTCTTACGATGTTACATTATCCGTTACCAATGCTTTCGGTTCGGATGAGATCACCATTCCTGATTTTATTGTGGTCGACGCGTGTGCAGGTCCGGTAGCCGGATTTACTGCCAACGAAACTGAGATATGTGTTGGCGAATGTGTGGACTTTATCAACCAAAGCATTGGCGGTGCAACCATATTTGCCTGGTCTTTTGTAGGGGCTGATACCCCGTTTTCTATTGATGCTGATCCTGCAGGAATTTGCTATTCAACCATCGGAACTTATGACGTTATGTTGATTGCCAGCGACGGTTTGGAAATTGATACTTTAACCATTGAGGACTTTATCAGTGTAGTGGACTGTACAGAGCCTGCTCCGGAGTTGATCATCGGAGCTTCTGAAACCGTTATGTGTTTGGGCGCTTGTGTAGATTTCCAGGATCTCACCGGCAACGATGATGTGAACGACTGGTTGTGGACATTTGACGGAGGGGAGCCTGCGGTTTCATTCGACCAGAACCCGCTTCAGGTTTGCTTTAACAACGAAGGAACTTTTGACGTTACGCTTCAGGTTAATTTCCAGGGTCAGTTGGTTGATAGCGTATTTTCTGATTTTATTACAGTGGTAGACTCATGCGGACCGATAGCCGGTTTTGATTATACACCGATTGTTTGTCTGGGCCAATGCTATAGTTTCGAGAATACAAGTACTGGAGGTGATTCCTACTTCTGGACTTTTGCAGGCGGTCTTCCGGCAACATCTGAGGCAGAAAGTCCGGATGAAATTTGCTACCTCGACGCTCTGGGGACTTATCCAGTTACTTTAACTGTAATGAATGAATTCGGATCATCAACATCCCTCACTCAACAGATTACAGTAGTTAATCCTCCGAATGTTAATGCCGGTCCTGATCAGACCATTGTGCAGGGTACCACAACCACCGTTTCAGCTACCGGCGGAAATGGAACAGGCGAGTTTGTCTGGCAGCCGTTCGAAGATGTAAACTGCTTTGATTGTCCTTCAACCACTACAGTACCCATTCAGGAAACAACTAATTTTGTTGTATACTACGAACAATCAGGAGGGTGCCAGGGGTCAGATACCGTTACAGTATTTATAAATGACGATGTTTTTTCCGTTGGAGTGCCGAGTTCATTTTCTCCGAATGGTGATGGAATAAATGATATTCTCTATGTTCGCGGAAATAATATCTCGAAACTGAATTTCATCGTATACAACCGGTATGGTCAGTCCATATACGAAAGCAATAGTACCAGAATGGTTGATGGATGGGATGGAACGGTAAACGGAAGACCTTTAAATGCCGGGGTCTTTGGTTATTATCTTGATGCTTCTTTTTCAGATGGTACCAGGAGTGTAACGAAAGGGGATATAACGTTGGTAAGATAGGATGCATATGACGAAAAAACTACTCTTTGTATTATTTCTGGGGATCTTAATTCAGGGTACTGCCAAGGCGCAGGGAGATGTCCATTTCTCGCAATTCTATTATTCTCCAGTCGTCTGGAATCCTGCTGCTGCCGGAGCTACTTCCGGTGATTTAAGGGCAACTGCTACGTACCGCAATCAATGGGCATCTGTATCGTCGCCGTATACTACCGTGTCTGCTGCTTTTGATATGCCGGTTCAGACCCGTACCATGGGCGATAATTTTCTTGGATTTGGACTGTATTTTAATAAAGACAAGGCCGGAACCAACAATTTCTCAAATCTTGATATCAATGGCTCGGTCAGTTATAGCCTGGATCTGGGCAGCCGCTATTCCAAGCCACATTACATATCATTCGGACTGAATTTCGGTTTCATACAACGAAGTTTAACTTTCGATAGCGGCACATGGAATCAACAATGGACGGGCGTTTCTTTTGATCCTACCTTAGGAAGTGGAGAAAGTGTCCGGACTGGAAAATTATCCAAAGGCAATATTAGCGTTGGAGCCGGTGCATTATGGAATTACACTTTTGAGGAGAAAAAGCGATTCTATCTTGGTGCAGCCTTGTTTCATATCAATAAACCGAACATGTCCATTATGGGCGAAACTGACCAACTATACCATAAGTTCGCGTATATGGCCGGATTTGAGCTCGGTAGTGAAGATCAGATAATGACGTTTAAGCCGAATGTAATGGCGATGATGATGGGGCCAAATTTTTTCTTAAATGCCGGTTTGGATGTGAGCTTCGATCTAACAGATCGTACGAGTTTCACGAACTACAAAAACCATATGGCTTTTGGACTGGGGGTTTATCACCGGCTCATGGATGCTATGATTTTTTCAGTCAATCTGGAATACTCTGATATTAAAGTGGCTTTTGCTTACGATCTCAATATCTCTGAGTTTAACGTAGCTACAGGTGGTTCAGGCGGATTTGAGATTATGCTGGTGTACGAACCACGACTTTCCGGTCCGGCTACACAGCGGCAGAAACTCCGCCGCAACAAAGGATTGTAATTCGGAACGTTCAGTTACTTCTTTTAGAGAATTTCCAGGATCAGATTCGCTTCAATTGCTGTTGTAACATCTTGATCTGTTCTGTCAGCATTTTGTGCTTGTCAAGTTTTTTCGCTTCGGCCAAAAGAGTAGTGGCTTCTCTCTTTTTTCGTTTCGACATACAAATTCCGGCAAGATTGAGTTTTGCCATCGCCTGATCATGCTTCATCCGCAAACCCATATTGAGTGCTTTTCTGAAGAATCTCTCCGCTTTCGTCAGACTATTGAGTTGCGATTCAACCAAGCCGAGCAGGTAATAATAATATGCCTCCTGAGATCCGATCAGCAATTCCGGTCTTTTAATGGTCGCTAATACCGCCTGTGCTTTTGCCGGTTTTTGACGGCGCAACTGGTAGAAAGCCCACAGTACCCTTTCATCTTTGAAAATACTCAGTACTACCAGACCCATCAGCAGAATAAACAATATGCCCGTACCTATATTCCCATTGTAAAATTGCCAGATTGTTAGTGCCAGAAAAAGGGTGATCAATGCTATTTTAACGATTCGGTTTATCATGAAATTTAAATTTGGGCAAAGGTAAGAAAGCAGGTCGTTATTTGTCGTATCAATACCCGAAGCAATTTTCACTATGATCCACCGTCATCATGACCCCTAAGAATACTACTTTAGTAAACTACATTATGTTTTATGAAGTATTTAATCGTTGTCGGAGCAATGTTGGGCATGTTTGCCCTGATGCAGTGGTCAGAGGTTGCTGCAGAAGCCGCTGATTCATTTCACTCTGAAGAAGAAATACGGTGGTTCAGGCATCTGAACCGTTCTCTTCCCTCGGCTTCCAATGCTTTGTTTTCTGGTTCCGGTGCCTGCGTTCAGTGTCACGGCAGCGATCCCGATCAGATTGCGAGCATCGGTTCCAACGGCGCAGATATTAATGTGGTGGATGACTGGCGCGCTACCATGATGGCCAATTCGTCAAAGGATCCTTTCTGGCGTGCTAAAATAAGCCATGAAGTAATTGCCAATCCACAGTTGCAGGCGGAAATAGAAACTACTTGCACGTCCTGCCACGCGCCGTTGGGTCATTTTGCGTCAATGTTTCAGGGTCAGCAACATTATTCCATTCAGGAAATGATGGATGATTCCCTGGCGCTCGACGGTGTTTCCTGCGTTTCCTGCCACCAAATGTCTCCCGAAAATTTGGGAGACTTCTTTTCCGGGAATCTTTCTTTCGACACCAGTCTGGTTGCCTATGGCCCCTATATTTCTCCGTTGGCTTCTCCAATGATTGAAAGTTCAGGCTACACACCTGTATATGGACAGCACATCAACACCTCTGAATTGTGCGCGGGCTGCCATACATTGATTACTGAGTCGGTAGATATCAACGGAAATCTTACCGGTAATTATTTTGTTGAACAGGCTACTTATCACGAATGGCTGAATTCGATTTACAACGACGAATCATCCTGCCAGTCGTGTCATTTACCGCGTATTGAAGGGCCTGTTCAAATTGCCGCGGGTTATGATACTGAACCACGGTCTCATTTTGGGATGCATCATTTGGTAGGAGGAAATACTTA